>CAMTWD010000100.1:0-6098 GCA_947085365.1 uncultured Nitrospirota bacterium
AGCCTCATTTTACCTCACCACCATTTGCTTGACTCTACCCTGAGACATCCTTTATTTTATTAAACAAACAATGCTGTATCTAAAATTCTATCGCCACCTTCTTCAGTTTTTCAGCCTAAATTTCAGGAGGTGTTCAGTTGCGCCATGTAATCCTTGGCACAGCAGGTCATATTGATCACGGAAAGAGCAGTCTTGTAAAGGCCCTCACAGGTATTGATCCTGACAGATTGAAAGAAGAAAAAGAGAGGGGCATAACCCTTGACCTGGGCTTTGCCTATCTCAGGTATGAAGACCCCACAGTAGGTGGCGAAGTAACAGTTAGTGGCGAAATAACGGTTGGAATAGTTGATGTCCCTGGTCATGAGAGGCTTGTAAGAAATATGCTTGCTGGAGCAGCCGGGATAGACATAGTCCTCTTCGTAATTGCCGCTGATGAGGGCATCATGCCCCAGACAAAGGAGCATCTTGCCATATGCAATCTCCTGAAGATTAAATCAGGTATTATTGCCCTGAATAAGGCGGATCTTGTTGAACCAGACTGGCTTGAGCTCGTAAAGGAAGAGATAAGGGAGTTTGTGAAGGGTACATTTCTTGAAGGTGCCGAGATTATACCTGTCTCAGCAAAGACAGGTCTTAATATTGACCTCTTAAAAGAGAGGATCAGGGAGCTCAGCCTCAAGGTCCCTCCAAAGCAATCAGGTGGTGCCTTCCGTCTTCCAATAGACAGGGTCTTTATTCTTAAAGGTTTTGGCACGATAGTTACAGGAACAGTGATATCAGGAAGCATCAGGGTAGATGAACCTGTAGAGATACTACCCACAATGAAGGCCTCAAGGGTGAGGGGTCTTCAGAGTCACGGAAGGTCTGTTACAGAGGGATTTGCCGGTCAGAGGCTTGCCATAAATTTACAGGGAATAGAAAAAGAGGAGATAAAGAGGGGCGATATTGTAGTAAAACCGGAGGTCTTCAGACCAACAGATGTTCTGAATGTAAGGCTTGAACTCCTGAAGGATGCACCAGTGGTGAAGAACCGGGGGCTTCTCCATCTTCATATATGGACCTCTGAGGCAATCGCAAGGCTTATACTCTTTGACAGGGAAGAGCTCAGACCTGGTGATTCAGCCCTGTGCCAGCTCAGGCTTGACAGAAAGATTATCACCTCTTCGGAGGACAGATTTGTTATCAGGAGGGTATCACCCCTTGAGACCATCGGTGGAGGGGTCATCCTTGATCCCTATCCAGTAAAAAGACGGTATCCTGAACTTCTAAAGGACCTCTCGATCCTCGAAAGAGGAACCCTTCCAGAAAAGCTCTCCATCAAGATCCTCAGATCTCCTAAGGGTATGACAAAAAAGGGGCTTTATGGATGGATAAACAGGGAACTTTCAGAGATAGAGGATGCCCTTGAACTCCTTAAAAGAGATGGCACGGTTGTGGAGGTGGACGGTCTCTTCTATCATTCAACCTATATCCAAGATCTTAGGGAGAAGATCCTCGGGGTTCTCAAGGAATTCCACACAAAGAATCCCCTGAAGCCTGGTATCTTGAAGGAGGAGCTGAGGACAAATCTCAATCTGGACCATAAGCTCTTTGACTTTCTCATCGGGATTGCTGAGATAATAAGGGAGGGAGAATATCTCCGACTGAAGGATTTCAAAACAGCTGGCATTGATCCTGGATTAAAAGAGAGGATACTCCTTGAGATAAGAAAAGGCGCCTTCCAGCCACCTTTGAAGGAGGAGTTGGCAAAGAGACTGGAGATGGATGTAAGGAAACTTGAGGACATACTGAAACTCCTCAGCCAGGAGGGTCTTCTTGAGAGGATAAATGATTCATTATATATCTCCAGAGAAAACCTTCAGGAGCTCTTCAGAAAGCTGAAGATCTTCTTCAGTACAAAGAAGGAACTCTCTGTCTCTGACTTCAGGGATATGCTCCAGACATCAAGAAAATATGCCATCCCCCTTCTTGAGTATCTTGACTCAAGAAAGATTACCATGAGGGTTGGAGATGTAAGAAAACTCTTAAAGGAACCCCCTGAACTGTTACCTCGCCACTAATAACTGTTACCTCACCGCTGATCTTGGCTACTCCTTCTGTAATCTTGGCTTTGCTCCCATGGCATAAAGGAGATTTGCCATGAGGCAGAAACCGGTGAGTGAAAAGATTATCAGGTTTACACCCACTTTATTTTCAGATTTCACTCATCTTTTTGAGATCTCATAACCACCATGCAAACCTATAGCTATCAAAAGATACAGGGAAAACAACCTCGGTAAAGGCTCTGGTTGAAGAAATAAAAAATTCCCGCATCTTTGTAAACCTGAAACCAAAATTTTTAAAGTGCGAAATTAGACTAACCCCTTTTGGGCATAAAATCTCTTACCTTTTTCAGTTATCTCCCAGATGCCCCGTGGAGAGCTTGAAGAGAGAAGCCCTTCATTCACCATCGTATTCCTTGCCCATTGAGCTGTGTTTTCCCATCTTTTTTGTTTTGGATTAGAAGGTAAACCCTCTAAATCGTACTGGTTTAATCTATCCTTCATCTTCTCATACACTTTATCAAGAACCTTCTTCATTTCTGCCTTCCCACCAAGTTCAATTAGTGACTCGAGTATGGGCATTATAAATTCTTCTTCAGGGGTTCTCAAGCCTCTTTTTAACTTGCTTTTAACCTCTCTCTTTCTAATAGAAACAGACACACTTCCACTGAAAATCGTCTGCCATTCCTTTTGAAGGGATTTAACCTTTTCTCTGAACATCTTAAGCCTTTCGCCGTTTTCAATAAGAGATTTTACCTTATCAAAATCACGAGATTTGAATGCCTCTTCCCCTTCTTTGCTCAAAATGTTAAACACTTCTTCAATTTCCTCAAGCAAAATCTCAAAAGCTACATTTACTTCATTTTTGTCCATAGTAATTACCTCCTTATGAATTTCTCCAAATAATCCGTTATTTTTTCATCATCCCATCCTGTGGTTTCTTTTAAGCCTTTTTTGATAATATTTAAGTATCTTTCAGAAGGAGGATTTATCTTATTTAGCCAGCATCCCGTAATAGTTTTTATCGGTAAACCGTCTTTCTCGCCAAGATAAAGAATTTTGTTATAATACCCGCCTTCCTGTTTTTGAATATCCTCAAATTGACTTTCAGTAATTTTCCATAATCTCACAATAGCATGATATTCAGGGTCTGGTTCTTTCTCACAAGTCAAGAATGCTACTCCTCCGTTATCCCATCTTCCTGATTGTTTTGCAAAATATAGCCTATATGGCACATACATCCAGCCAAGATCAACAGGGTCTTTTTTATCCTTACAACCCGGATATTCTTTCTCTTCAAACATTCCACCTTTTATGTAAGCCATAAACCGCTCTTTTAACACTCCAACACAGAAACCAACGCTAATGAGATCTCTAGATGTATATTGTAAACACACCTTTACCAACTGCAAATGCATGCATAGATTTATCTGCTGTTAATAGTATAGCGTTATATTCAAGACAATCATTGATGATTCTTTCATCTCTTTCTTCGTTCGTTAAATTATTTGGGATGCTCTCTATTTTCCCAATACTCTCAAGTTTTATCCTTCCTATTGAGTAAAACTTTGCCAATTCATCAAATTCTTTCTTTCCTTTACGAGTTCCATCGCACTCCTTTCGCACAATAGGGGATAGGATAAAGGTATAATTTTCAAAAAATCTGGACCTATTAAGGTCTTTTGATATGACTCCACCTTGTATAGCACTGCTGTCCGGTAAAACATAGCCACAGTAATACCTAAGAGTTATACCAGCATTTTCAATTATTTTTTCACATTCTTTGTTAGTGCATTTTATCCCACTTATTCCTTCGCCGTTCTTCTTGAATACTGCAAATTCAACACTTTTTAAAATAGAACCACAGTGTGGACAGACCAATGAAAGAGATTTTATAGATAGATTACCTTTATTGAAATCTTCTAGAAATTCATTTAATAGTAATCTTTCATCAATAGGCGGTGTAATTTTCTTTGCTTCGCCTTCTTTCCCTTCAATCCTTCTGACATTTATGAAAGATCTTTTTACGAACCATGGCCAGGATTTCTTTCTCTCCCACCATCCTTTAAGCCATATATCAGTTTTTGGATCCCCCGCATTTCCTGAACCTACAGACAAACCATCTATCTGAAACTCAGGATTTTCATTAATGGCTTTTATGATGACCTCTCTCTGCCACTTAGAGATTAAAGAGGCTATCTTAGCTTCAAGATATTTATCTTCAGAATTCGTGGTAACGATGACCTCTGCTTCCTGTTGTGCTAAAAACCTCAAAAACCTTTCTAAAGTTGGACCTATGCCATAATCATCCAAAACAATTCTGCAATTGGAAATTTCAACTTTCCTCAGAAATATAGAAAGAATCCTTTGATAACTTATATCCATTATTTTGTTCAAGTTATACTTATCCACATGCCAGGGAGGAATCTTCTCATGGATAAAATCTAAACCTTTAACTCTCAGGGAATCCAATTTCTTGAAAATATCTTCCCAGTATTCAAGTCCGTGTCTCTTTTTTGTATCAGCAGGTCCCACAATGAGGTCTATCTCTCTAAAAATTTCCTTAGGAAATATCACACCGGTTAAAACTGTATGCCCTATGACTTCTCCTTTGCCAGTTTCATCAAGACCAACAAGGAAATCTTTTGTGGGAAGAGTATAGGCTGAACCTACTATAGAATCAATATATTGCCACGCATTAAATACAGCCGGATCTTTTGAATTGGATGGAGTGCTGTAAAGTGTGCCTTTTTTGTAATATGTAAATGTGGAATCTGAAAATTTAACCCGCCATTCTTCATGAGGTGATTTAATTCCTTGCTCTATTCCGCCATTTTTGAGCAGGTAGTCCCTAATTTTATCAGCAGTTGAAGGTTCAATATTTTCCCAGGTTCTCCCACTCATTTTCTCCTCTTTCTCCTGCTTTTTGTGGTATATTCAGGATATTCGGAATAGACATAATCAAGGAGTTCATCAAGGGACATTTTTCCATGTTTCTCTGTATAATTTTTTATTGTTTTTTGTATATCTTCTGGCAAAGAGCTTATTATTCTCTCAGCCAAATCTCGGAACTCATCAGCAATTTTGATCTCCGTCATCTCCACATCTTTCCTTACCTCACTTTTCTCAACAAGGAGGTTTTTTTCAAGTTCTTCTATATCCTCATAAACCTCCTTTGAAAAAGGTCCGTATTTATAAGGGATAAAGTGATAACCTAAATTCAAGCTCCTCTCTTTTTGAAGGAGAAAGGCGGATTTCATAGCAACAGTCATTAAGGCAGGTTTTTTTATAAACTGCTGGTAGTAGTAAAGAGTTGCAAGTAAAACCGCCTGCTTTTCTGTAATCTGAGGAATCTCCCATTCCACTCTGTTCTGTTCTCTCCACTCTGCTGTTAATTCTCCTGTAAATGCCTTTTTCTGAAGAAGTTTAAAAAATGCTTCAAGAGTTTCTAAAGTCTTCCGCATCTCCTCCCGCTTTTTCTCAAATTCTTCAACTATTTGAGCAAATTCTTGCTGGAGTTCGAGAGGGGGGAGGGGTATTCTAAGATCTTGTATCTCCGATATGTTTAATGTAGGGTAGCCTTCTTCTTTCTTGGATGCCAACTTCAGTAATCTGAGTAAGTAAAAGATATACTCTTTTATTACAGTTTCAGGGTTAGGATTTATTGCACATAAATGGCTAACTAAATACGCATCAAAAGGCAAAATTGCTCTTTTCTCTAAGAAGATTGTTGCTCCACTTTTAGGGAAGACTATTGTCCCTTTAGGAAAAAGTTTAAGTTTATAATCCTTCACGGCATCATCATTTATTAGATCCCAGCTTGTTATTTGGTAACTTTTATGATCAATATGCTGAACCCTAATAAAAGGGTATTTCCCCTTTCTGAAATACCTATCTCCTTGAGGTGCAGATTGTCCTGCAGAAACCTCCGCCACCTCTCCCAACTTCCTCACCTCCCACCCTTTTGGATTTGTCACTGGGTCACCAAACATTTCAAGGAATTTAGCCATGAGGATTTTATCAATTAAAGCGATAGCTTCTTTTTGCTTTCTTATC
>CAMTWD010000101.1:0-6539 GCA_947085365.1 uncultured Nitrospirota bacterium
ACTATCCTGATTTTGTGTTCAGGAGAGACCCTGGCGCATATCTCTATCTTTTCTACTCTCTTTTCTAATTCCTCATCCGACATGCTGTCCAGGTCAACGCCGCTTACTGCCTCACCAGTCCTGAGGATGCCCAGCTCCTTTCCAATTGCCATGGCTGTAATCTTATGGTCACCTGTAATCATAAGAGGTTTTATCCCTGCCTCTTCACATATCTTTACAGCCTCTTTTGCCTCCTCCCTCGGAGGGTCTATCATCCCGGCTAAGCCGACAAAGACCATCTCCTGTTCTATATTCTCATGGGAATAGGTCATTCCAGGCTCAATGACCCGATAGGACATGCCAACCACCCTCAATGCCTGAGATGCCATCTCATGGGCTATATTTAAGATTGCCTCCCTCTCTTCACGGGTAAGTTCTCGTTCAGACCCATCGGAATATATATACTTGCATCTATTCAGGATTACTTCAGGCGCTCCCTTACTGTAGGCAACTCTCTCTCCGTCAGTTGTGGAATGGATGGTCGTCATCATCTTTCGTTCTGATGTAAAGGGCACCTCATCAATCCGCTTATAATAATTGTTCAGTTCAGTCTGTTGTAAGCCTGCTTTTTCTGCTACTACAATGAGGGCACCTTCTGTAGGGTCGCCTTTGATATCCCAGATACCTTCCTGCTTTTTAAATACAAGCTCAGCGTCATTGCACAGGGCGCCAATTCTTAAAAGTGACTGAAGATAGGGGTCTATATGCGAGTAGGGCTTTCCATCAGAAAAAAACTCTCCTTCTGGTATATAGCCGCTTCCTGAGACATCAATAAATTTATTATTAACCCAGAGCCTGCGCACCGTCATCTCATTTCTGGTAAGAGTGCCTGTCTTATCAGAACAGATATATGTCACACATCCCAGCGTCTCCACAGAGGGAAGTTTTCTTATGAGGGCATGCCTTTTAACCATCCTTCTCACACCTAAGGCAAGGCTTATGGTGACAACTGCAGGCAATGCCTCAGGAATTACGGCAACAGCCAATGCAACACCCCAGACAAACATCTCTAATATAGGATATCCCCTGATGACTCCAAAGAGGGCAATAATTCCGCAGAGTATTAAGGCAAAGATACCAATAAATTTACTTGTCCGATCCATGTTGACCTGAAGGGGTGTCTTCTTTTCTTCAACCTCCTGGAGCATACCTGCTATCTTGCCGAACTCTGTCTGCATCCCTGTTGCAGTTACCACGAATTTGCCTCTGCCATAGGTGACTATCGTGCCGAAAAATGCCATGTTCTTCTGGTCTCCGATTGCCACCTTTTCCTTTTCTATTGGATCTATGGTCTTTTCAACAGGAACAGACTCTCCTGTTAAGACTGCCTCATCTATCTTCAGGTTTATTGCCTCAACAATGCGTCCGTCAGCAGGCACCTTATCACCAGTCCTGAGGATAACAATGTCCCCAGGCACAATCTCCCTCGCTGGTATCTCCTCTTCTTTGCCTCCTCTTAAGACCTTTGCAGTGGGTGCAGCCAGTCGCCTTAATGCCTCTAATGCCTTTTCTGCCCTGTATTCCTGTATAAAACCCAAAACACCCGCCATAATGACTATTGCCATTATTGTGATAAACTCTACCACATCACCCAAAAATGCAGAGATGCCGGCTGCTATAATGAGGATTACTACAAGGAAGTTTGTAAATTGGGAAAGAAGAAGAAGTAAAGGAGATTTCCTTTTCTTTTCAATAAGTTCATTTGGTCCGAATCTTTCAAGGCGCTTCCTCGCCTCTTCATGGCTTAGCCCATGAAGGCTTGAATCCAGATTGGTTAAGACATCCTCTACTGTCAGACTATAAAATTGCTTCTCTTTTCCCATAAGCGTATTCTCCCCTCATTATTTTTCTCACTATTTTAATCAAAAAATAAGACAAAAATAAACCCCAGAGCACCGCTCTGCCCATCAGGCAAAGGAGCTCTGGGATTTCATCTAATCAGGATCTTCGACTCCTCCAGTTACAGCTTTTTGCAAATCTTGATATGTGAAAGCCCACACTTTGTTCGCCTCCTTTTTAGAAGGTTGGAGCTGGCCAGAATAACCCGCCGAATAGGATATAAGCAATGAGCAAGGTCCAGAGGATATTAAATGCCTGAGCAGTAACGAAGGCTACTGCAGGCCTTCCACCACCCATAGCCATAAGTTCTTTGAATTTTGTCTCAAGCCCTATGGATAGGAAGGCAAGACAGAACCACCAGGCTCTTAAGTCTTTTGTTATATCTGTAACAGCCTTTGCAGCGGCCTCAGTCATAAAGAAGGAGAATACTATAGAGGCGATGATGAAGCCCAAGACGAATTTCGGAAATCTAACCCATATCTCCCCCAAACCCGGTTTTTCACCAGCCTCTTTCCCTTTGAATGTAAACCAGACCGCAAGTAAGAAGGCAACCAATCCAATTAGCACATTCTGGGCCATCTTCACCACAACCGCTACTTTCATTGCCGTCTCACCAGCTATAGCACCTGCTGCCACAACCGCACCTGTTGTATCAATAGTCCCACCTATCCATGCACCGGCTACTGCTGGTGGCATACCAACAGCCTTTGCAATAATCGGCATAAATATAAGCATTGGAATGGCGACGAGGAGAACGAGTGATATGGTATGGCATACCTTCTTGGGGTCACCTTTTACAGCACCTCCTGCGGCTATCGCTGCAGAGACACCACAAACAGAGACCGCTGATGAAAGAATGGAGGCAAACTCATCATCAAGCCCCAACCTCTTTGCAATCCAGAAACAGACATAAAAGACAGCGATGATTACCAAAATAGCCTGAATCATCCCATATACTCCAGCCTTCAGGATTGTCCCAAAGAGGACCTCTGCACCGAGGAGGACAAGCCCTATCTTGATGAAGAACTCAGTCTTTACAGCAGTCTTGAGCCAATCAGGCACACCAATGACATTACTTATAAAGAGCCCGATAAGGAGTGCCCAGAAGACATACTCAAGGCCGTAATAGGAGACTGTGTCGTTGCCCGCAATAAAGAAGGATATGCCTGAGAGAATAAAAACTATAGGAAATCCTATTGTGAAGTTCTTTAAAGACCCACCCATAAGAAGTATTCCTATTGAAGCAAGGACCCAGAATCCCACAAGTATATAGAGGGCGTTCTTGAGGTTTTCAGTTGAGAGGACCTTCCCGAGTGTATTACCGGCATCACGCTTGATGTCCTTACCAAGTTTCTCTCCCTTCTTTTTAAGATCTTTATCTTTCGCCTCCTTTGCAACCTTCTCTAACTCTCCCGCAGCATCTCTTATCAACTTCCTGTCCTTTGCATCCAGGGCAGTCTTAAGTGTGAGTGCAGCCTTCTGAAGGGCCTCCTCACCCTTTGCCTCTGCCTCCTTTGCAAGGGATTCAACCTTTGTGGTAAAGCCTGGTATCTTAGCATTGAATTCACCATCTGTCATCCATTTAAATTTTGGAAGTTTTATGGTAAGACCAGCCATAAAGATGATCAGGATGAGAAACCCTATCCAGACAGCGAGCCAGTCCTCAGTCTTATAGAGTTTTTGCCATTCCGAGAGTTTTTCTGCCATCTCTTAAAACACCTCCTTTTCTTCTTAAATTTAAATTGCAAAAGGGTATCCTCCACAACCTCAAAAATTTTTTATTTATTATCTCATTTGCTCCCACCTCCTTATTGTAAGGATAAAGCAAAAGATATGCCATAAAGAAATGGGCTAAATTTACAGGAAATTCAAAAGGTTTCTAAAAGAAGAGCTCTTCTCTGTTACCAGATGGGAACTAAAGGGTAATTTAATATGTCCCTCTATAGGAACATCAGGAGAGGTTTATTCCATACTCCTTTAACCTTTTCCAGAGGACCTTCCTGCTTATCCCGAGCCTCTTTGCAGCCTCAATCTTTTTTCCCCCACTCTCTTTAAGGGCATTCATAATGAGTTTCTTTTCAAAGGAATTGAGGCAATCCTGAAGGGATAGGCCTGTGGAGAGGCATCTCTCCTGAAGTCTCTCTTCAGGAATGAATTCCTCAGGAAGGTCTTCAATATTTATAACTCCATCCTTTGACAGAAGCACTGCCCTCTCAATGGCATGTTTAAGTTCCCTCACATTTCCAGGATAATCATAGGAAAGCAGTACCTCATAGGCAGAGGGAGATATGACAACTTCTGGTTTTGAATACTTGGTTTTGAAGTGTTCAAGGAAATGTTCTATCAGTCTGGGGATATCCTCCTTCCTTTTCCTGAGGGGGAGGATATTTATAGGCACGACATTAATCCTATAATAAAGGTCTTCCCTGAATTTCCCCTCTTTAACAAGCTCCTTGAGATTTTTACTCGTAGCATAAATACACCGGACATCTACCTGTATGGATTCTCTTCCACCAAGCCTTGTGATGGTATGCTCCTCCAGGACCCTGAGGAGCTTTGGCTGGAGATGAAGGGGCATATCACCTATCTCATCAAAGAATATGGTGCCACCACTGGCAAGTTCAAATTTCCCCTTCTTTGTCTCGGTAGCACCTGTGAATGCACCTTTTTCATGCCCAAAGAGCTCTGACTCAAAGAGGTTCTCGGGTATGGCAGCACAGTTGATCTTTATGTAAGGTCCATTTCTTCTTAGACTCCTCATATGTATCTCATTTGCTACAAGCTCCTTTCCTGTGCCACTCTCACCCTGAATCAATACAGGCACATCAGTCCTTGCTATAGCCTCAATTCTGTCAAAGAGCTCCTGCATGGCAGGACTCACTCCGATAAGCTTATTAACAGAATCCTCACCCCTCAGGGTCTGTTTGAGTCTGATGAGTTCAGACTCAAGGTCTCTGATCTTCAGAAACCTCTCAATTATAAGGAGGAGCTCCTCATTAGAAAAGGGTTTTGCAAGATAATCAAAGGCCCCATCCTTTATGGTCTGGATAGCTGTCCTTATATCTGCAAAGGCAGTTATTATTATCACCCCTGTTTCAGGGTAGTCCTGCCTTATCTTTTTAAGGATCGTGAGACCATCAGTGCCAGGCAGCCTTATGTCAGAAATAACGATATCGAATCTTTCCTTTTTAAGGATCTCCAGTGCCTCAGTGCCTGTTTCAGCCTCTCTAATTCTGAATCCAGAGGATGATAGGAAATGGCTCATCCCGAGCCTCATGGCAGGGTCATCTTCTATAATAAGAATCCTCTCGTTCATTCTCTCAGGGGTAACTCTACTGTAAAGGTGGACCCATTTCTTGATGTTTCTACTCTAATTATACCATTATGCTGTTCCACAATGGACTTGCTCACAGATAGACCAAGTCCTGTGCCCTCTCCTACTGGCTTTGTGGTAAAAAAGGGTTCAAAGATCCTGGGAAGGATATCTTCAGGAATTCCAGGGCCTGTGTCAGAGAATGATACCATAACCTTTCCCCTCTCGGTATAGCTCCTGATAATAAGGAGACCTCCTCTTCCATCCATGGCCTGAATGGCATTCAGAATGAGGTTAAGGAATACCTGCTCCATCTTGTTTTTATCAACCATCACAGGTGGGATATCCTCAGAAAGATGCTTTATTACCTTTATATCCTTTTTTGTAATAATGTAATCCGTTAACCTTAAGACATTTTCTATCATATTATTCAGATTCTCAGAGGTAATGACAAGTTCTGTCTGCTTTGCAAAGTCAAGGAGCTGTCTTATTATGTCGTGTATCTTCTGAAGCCCTGAATTTATAACCTCAATATGTCTCTTCCTTGTCTCCTCATCCATCTCAAGAGAGATGAGATTATTGAAACAGAGTCTTATCCCCCCAAGGGGATTATTTATCTCATGGGCAATCCCTGCAGAGAGCTGACCAATGGCAGCAAGTTTTTCAGCTATCCTCATCTGTTCCTCCATCTGTTTTCTCTCTGTTATATCCTTAACATAATGGACCGCCTTTATCACCTCTCCTTTGTCATCAAAGATAGGATAAAGGTGGATATAATAATATCTACCATTCTCATCTTCCCAGAACTCTGAGATGGGCCTCTTCTCTTCCTTCAGCTTTTTGAGAAAGCAGACAGGACAGATGGTATCGGGATCACATCTGTCAGGATCGCACCTTTCATTAAATACTGCCTTCACACCTCTTGCCATCCACGACCTGTAGGCATGGTTTGTCATCTCCACTGTACAATCAGGATTTATCAGTGCTAAGGGATCGGAGATACCTTCAAAGATTGTCCTGAGGGTCTCTGTCTGCTTTTTCATTGTCTCCTGTGCCTCGTAGAGATGTCTTGCCATCTGATTGAAGGAGCTTATGAGTTCACCTATCTCATCCCTTGACTGGACTGGGATACTCTGATTGAGGGAGACCCTTCCATTGACAATGTCCTTAAAAAGGCCTGTAAGCCTGTTGAGTGGTCTGCTTACAAGACTCCAGAAGGCTCCCTGAAGGGAGAGAAAGAGGAAGAAGAGGGAGATGATACCGAAGAGAAATGTGGATGTACTGCACCCCATTTGTCAAGACATTTTTTATACCCAAAAGTTGTAGAGGTCATGCTGCCACCTTCAGA
>CAMTWD010000102.1:0-19930 GCA_947085365.1 uncultured Nitrospirota bacterium
TCAGCCTTCAGCCTAATTATTGCCTATCGTCTTCAGCCTTAAGCCTGTTTTTTGGGAACCCCTCTCCCCTTTGGGGAGAGAGTCCTTTTTTCTATTCCCTCTCCTTGGGAGAGAATCCCTATTTTCTTATTCCCTCTCCCCTTTGGGGAGAGGGCGAGGGTGAGGGGGAGAGTGAGGGAGAGGGGACTATTGGGGAATTTCTATCTCTTTTTCGGCACACAGATCTATTCGTTATTATTGATACTCCTTAGCCTCGGGTGTATCTCCTGATTGCCTATGTTATTTTCCCTTATATTTTTTGTAAGTCTCTTGATATCCACTGTCCCATCAGACCTGAGGATACTCTTTGCCGTAAAGAAACTTATGTCAGAGGGTGATATGGCAATCAGCTCAGGCACAAGATAGAGCCTCTCACTGTAAAAGGGCTCAAGGGTCCTCCAGAAATCCTCAAGACATCTACCCAGATACCCACCACCTAAGAGGATCCTTCCTGGCTTTATGGCTGAAAGGAATCTCAGGAGCCTCACCCTCTCTCTTTCAGTGAGAACCCCCCTGTTGGGTCTGCTTGAATAGATATATATAACTGATTCAGACTCGTTTGTCACCTCATTTATATATCTCCTGAACTCGTCCCTCAGGGCCTTGAATTTATACCCTGCATGGTTTTTATATCCACCAGGGAGAACAAGTATCACGAGTCTTTTTGTCGTGGAGGCATATTCAAGGAAGTCTCGCAGGGACTTTTCCTGGGCCTTGATCAGGGCAGTCTTTGGTGAGAAGTTCTTTTCTCTAAGAAGCCTCTCAAGCTCATTCTCCTTAGGTAGCGGGGTAACAACAGAGGAAAAGGCAGTTTCAAAAGTTGAGACATCATCACTTATTGGTAATGGTGGCCTCTGGAAGAAGGTATAATAGGCGGGATGGACTATTATATAAAGAGAGCCATTATCAAGAAACCTTCTATAGGATGGATAATCCTTTTCATCTATCTCATGAAGTCCCTTTATCATAAAGACCTCATAGGATCTCTTTATCCATTTGGGGTCATCCTCTATTGTCCTGTTCCTCTCTTCTATGGAATTAATAATGGCTGCCTTTTTGATGGGGTCTGTATCATGGATGGAAAAAGGAAGGGAGATCCCATCCTTTATAGAAGGGGCACAGGACAGAAAGAGGAGAAGGAGCAGAGGAGACAACCCCCTCAGGGCGATCTTACTTAGCCACATGAGGATTAAATAGCCTTTTCTAAAAGGAAGGTGAGACATCTTCTTACCTCCCTGAGATACCCCTCAAGTTCCTCCTTATAGACCCTACTGAGAGAGCCTCTCCCTACTGCGTAAGATTCCACAACTGCCCTCTTCCAGTCACCCTAATTAAGCAAATTTCGTGCCATCCTGAGTGGCAGGATAACATCTCTACTTAGCCAGAATCCTTCAGATACTGGAATATCTGGACCCTCCTGTTTATCTGATCCACAACATAGATCTCATCATTCTCATCTATATATATGGATGAAGGAAGGAGGAATTCCCCGGGTCCTCTTCCATTATTTCCCACAGCAAGGAGGGTATTCCCATCAAAATCAAATATCTGGAAATTTCCAAAGGCGGAATCAAGGACATATATATGCCCATCTGAATCGAGGGCAACCCCCTTTGGTCTGGAGAAGCTTCCAGGCGATGTGCCCACCGAACCAATGGATTTTATGAAATTACCATTCTCATCAAGTATCTGGAGCCTGAAATTGCCTGAATCCACCACATAAATCCTTCCTTCCCTGTCAACAGCGACTCCGTAAGGGATATTAAACTCACCGGGCCCCTTACCCCTTCTGCCGTAGGTAGTAATAAGCCTCCCCTCAAGGCTGTAAACAAAGAGGCAGTGCCTCTTTGCATCAGAGACGATGATCCTCCTGTTCTTCTTATCAATGGCTATGCCTGCAGGTGTATCTAGCTCCTTAAACCCAAAGGACATCACTGCCTCAAACCTTTCGTTATAGACAAATACAGCCTTCTTAATCACATCTCCCACATAGAGCCTGCCTTCAAAGTAGGCAATGGCTGACGGAAGCCTGAGCTCTGTGGTCCCAATGATCCTGAATACACCATTTTCAAAATCGTAATAATGGACCCCTCTCACATCTGTGACAAACATCTTCTTCCTTCCTGCTGTAACACCAAAGGGCTTGACAAACCTCACATCAGGCTCCACACCAAAGAGGAACTGCTTGAGTCTTCCGAACCTCGCCCTTGCATCAAGGCTTCCAATGATTATATCAACGAGTTTAATCCTTGGCCTCTCAGGTGGAAGAGGCCAGTACATCTCAGGAGGTCTCTCAATCACCTCCTCAGCACAGGAGGCAAGAAGGAATAGAAAGATAAATACAATCTTTTTCATCGCATTATTATATAATATCTCATGTCCAGAATCGAGTTCTTCAGACACAGCATTGAGGCAGAAGATATTAATCTCTACTAAGAGATATCCTTGCGAAGGAAAAGTAGCGAAGATTAAGACATCTCAACCTTTATGAGTTCGTGCATCCTTTCGGTCTTCTCTATCATTTCCTCCATTGTATCAAATTTTAGAAATACTATGCCTAATTTATGTGTAAGAAAGTTTTCCACACAGTCACCCTTCTTCCACCACATAAACTGATCTATAATATTGCCTTCTACTGAGGGGTCAATTGTAACCCCCTTTATATAACCATTTCGGGGAGGCATAACACAATGTCGGGTAAAATAACCTTTTGGTGACACCTGAGTTAATTCACTACAATCCATACCAGCCTCTGCCCGCACAATAAATGAGGGGTAATCAATACCTGTTGCAATCTGGACAAGCTTAATATATAAATCACCAGGGGCGCGTCTACACACCTCGATAATATAAGGCTCATTGTTTTTGAGTATATACTGGATATGGAATATACCCGTTTTTAAAGAGGCTCACTGCTGTCCAAAATAATCTAAAATCATAAAATCCACTCTTATTATAGAATAAGGATTTCAGACTGGTAAATCCGCGTTTTCAAAATCAGGTTATCCCCTCTTGTTGTTTATCCCTTAAAAGGCTATCCAACTTAAATGCCTCACCCCTGTCTATTACTATTATCAAACCTTTCAAAAAAGAAAGATCCTCTGCTATATTTACCTCCTCCTCTCTGTCCTCTGTTATACAGGCAGATACAGGAAGGTATCCCTCATGATCCAGCCACAGATAAAGTTTTACCGCTCCTTTCGTTTGTCTGTATCTTGCCCAGTTAAATAAGCCCGCCCAAAGCTCTATTATCATTGCATCCAGTGTAAGCAGCTTATTCTTAAATCGAAAAGCCTTCTTGCCCACTGCAAAGCCTCTGCATTTATACAAAAGTTGGTAAAAAATCTTCTGATAAAGTCGCCATGGTCTGTTTTCATTTGCATATGCTAATGTTGACCGAGCAGCACTGTCTATTCCCAGATGTTTCAGCTTCCCTAAACAGCTTGATAGTCCTCCACGCCACAAACTTAATGAGTGTGCCTGCCTTAATTGACAAAATATCATTGCCACAAACTGCTACCAACTGCTAAAATCCCTTTGTTCCCTTCTCTACCCATGTCTTCATAACTGCCTCATAAAAATTCTCTCTTTGAAATTTGTAGAATTTGTCCGAAAATACTGCTAAACTTATTCATGGGATGCATCCTTACAAAAAGTTTTTGTGCAAGATTAATCTTACCTGTTGAGGCTCCCTTCTTCAAATCTTATTTTGACAGAGGTGTCGCCAGATACTTATCACTTCTCATTGCTTCTAAAACATACTTGTTTTCGGCTCCAGGGTAGGGAGGTTTGTTAAAAGGGATTTTCATTGTTGACATCATGTATGAAGCTTTTCATATAATGTTTGAAATGAGGGCCTACATTAAATATTAAATCAATAATACTCACTCCATGCTCAAACGGTGGGTATAATTGTTCGTACTCTTTATATCCAGAATAATCCATCCATTCAACTTGTATGTTTTCCTTCTCAAACAATGCTACATCCAAATAGCTCTTAGCAGCAGGTCCAGAAAGATAGATATTGGCATTGCACTGTTTGCAGATACTTAATAACTTTTCTGATTTATCGCCATGTAAAATAAATTCACTTGACCAGCGAATCTTGGTTTTTATCCCTAAAAGATGGTTAATAGCAATAATGAATTTGTAATTTATTTCGCTTAAATATTCTTCCTTGGAGCTTAGATAAAGTTCTTCAAAAAAATCCTTGTAATCTTTGAAATACTTAGCTTTTGAATAATTAAGTTTTATAGCCTTCCAATGTTTTTTAGCCCAATTTTTATCAGCTATTTTAACATCTCTAATTTTTTGAAAATATTTCCCTTTTACAATGACAGGAATAGTAAGCCACAACAATCCTTGTGGCGTTTTTATTTTATTTCTATTTCTCCAATCCCTCCGGGTATATTGAGCATCATCGTAGAGAATAAATTCATCAAC
This sequence comes from uncultured Nitrospirota bacterium, assembly GCA_947085365.1. Taxonomy (GTDB): domain Bacteria; phylum Nitrospirota; class Thermodesulfovibrionia; order Thermodesulfovibrionales; family CALJEL01; genus CALJEL01. Next base: position 4,483 of record CAMTWD010000102.1, read on the forward strand.
CATATTTATAATATCGAAATATCCTTTCCAAGGAATATAATTCGACTGAATAATAGCCACTTTTTTCATCAATTTTGCTTGTTGCATCTGCTATATCTTCCTTAACTTATAGCTCGGTATAGATAATAACTCTGTTCTCCGCGAAGTATACACCTCAAAATCTTTGGTGTTGTCTAAAATAACACTACCTGCACCTATAACATTTTCTTGGCCGACTTTTATATGATCCCTTAAAGTAGCATTTGCCCCTATGAATGTATTTTCTCCTATTATACACCCTCCAGAAATTGTAGCGTTGGGAGCAATAAAACAACCAGACTTTATTATGGAATGGTGACCTATAAAACTACCGCTCCATAAAATACAATTATCTTCTATTGTCACAAATGGTTGTATGGTAGTGTCTTCAAAAATAAAACAATTCTCTCCTATTTTTACATTTTTTGCCACTTTTGCACTCGGATGGATATATGTTATAAAATTATACCCCTTTCTCTTTGCATCAAGATACTTTTCTTTTCTCAGTTTATTTACCTTACTATAACCCAAAGCAACAAACATTTTATACTCGGTGGGGGGGAAATAATTTATTATATTTTCAAAAGCTACAACAGGCAACTTTTTAAAGGTATCTCTATCGATATATTCTTTATCTACGGTAAACGCTACTACATCAAAGTTAGACTCTTCTGTCAAAAAATAATGTACAATCTCTGCCATTTCCCCTAATCCAAAAATAATTACCTTTTCAGTTTCCATGGATAGACACCTCGTTTATTTAGAATATCGCAAGTTTAGAAAAGGAAACAAGTAAGCACATTAGATTATTAAAAAATCCCTGACTTACAGCTTAAAATTTCTTATTTAATTTTTATTCTTTATTCACCTCAAAAGTAGTGGACTCAACTATATATAAAGGACGACCCTTCACCTCATTAAATACCTTTCCAAGATAAAGACCTACAATACCAAGTGTACCGATTATAAGTCCAGCAGTGAAATAGATAGAGACCATAAGGCTCGTCCATCCTATTACCGATACGCCCCAGAGAAGATATCTGATAACGAGCCAACCTGCATATATAAGGGATAAGATAGAAAGGGTAAATCCCAATCTTACAATAAGAGATAAAGGTTTATTAGAATGGGCCACCATACTGTCAAAGGCAAGCCTGAACATTCGTCTGAAATTATAACTGGATTTACCATATAGTCTACTGCCATGTTCTATCTCAATCTCCTTTCTCCGAAAACCTACCCAGAGGGCAGATAGCACGAATGAACGATTCTGCTCTCTCAACAATTTAATACTCTCGATAACCTTTCGTGAATAGATACCAAAATTCCCAATACGATGGTCTATCTTTGTATCCGTTAAATATCCGAATATCTTATAGAAAAGACGGGATGCAAGTCTTCTTATAAGATTATCCTGCCTGCGAGTTCTCAAGCCTACCACCATATCATAACCCTGTTTAGCAGTTTCATAAAATTTGATAATCTCCTTTGGTTGATCCTGAAGATCGCAGTCCATTACAACAACCCACTCACCCCATGCATAATCCAGTCCTGCTGTAATAGCATGATGCTGACCAAAATTCCTTGAGAGATTTATGCCCCTGAGGCGTGAATCCTCCCTTGCCAGCCTTTTTATAATCTCCCATGAATTATCAGGACTTCCATCATTTACCATAATGATCTCAAAATCTTCCGTAATTTTAGAAAGAGTGGCTGATAGTTCCTTATAAAGTTCTGGCAAGCATTCCGCACAACCATAAACAGGTATCACAACTGAGATATGGGGAGCCCTGCTCTTAGATAACATCTCTTCAGCTAACATAGCCTTGTAAGGTCATTTAGTGTAGTATACTTTTATAAAGAAGGGATTTGTCAAGGCAGAGATTTATTTGCTATTATAAACTTGTTGATAAAGGAGCAAGGTATGATATTCATACCGTTTAACAAACCTTACATGACGGGCAAGGAGCTGTGGTATATCTCTCAGGCACACAATAAAGGATACCTCGCCGGTGACGGGTATTTTACAAAACAGTGTCATGCCTGGCTGGAAAAGACCACAGGTACTAAAAAGGCCCTCTTAACACACTCCTGCACGGCCGCCCTGGAGATGGCAGCAATACTGGCAGATATCCAACCAGGTGATGAGATCATCATGCCATCTTATACCTTTGTATCTACTGCAAATGCCTTTGTTCTGCGGGGAGGGGTCCCTGTGTTTGTGGACATAAGGCCGGACACACTTAATATAGACGAAACCAAGATTGAGTCAGCAATTACAAAGAAAACAAAGGCTATAGTGCCCGTCCACTATGCAGGAGTGGGGTGTGAGATGGACGCAATAATGGAGATAGCAAAAAGATATAATCTGATTGTTATAGAGGATGCAGCCCAGGGGTTAATGGCCACTTATAAAGGTAGGCCTCTGGGCACAATAGGCCATCTGGGAGCTATATCCTTTCATGAAACCAAGAATATAATCTCTGGCGAAGGTGGGGCATTGCTAATAAATGATGAAAGATTTATAGAGAGAGCTGAAATTATTCGTGAAAAAGGGACAGACAGAAGTAAATTCTTTAGAGGAGAAGTAGATAAATATACCTGGGTTGATATAGGTTCTTCTTATCTGCCAAGTGACCTGATTGCAGCCTTTTTATTTGCACAGATGGAAGAAGCTGAAGCTATAACAAACAGACGACTCTCTATCTGGCAGAACTATCACTGCGCCTTTGAAAAGTTAGAAAAAGATGGCAAGTTAAGAAGACCCTATATCCCTGCCCATTGTAAACACAATGCACATATGTATTATCTCTTGATGCAAGATCTGAAGACTCGCAATGCCTTTATTGATTATATGAAATCTGCAGGAATTCAGTGTATCTTTCACTATGTGCCCCTTCATTCATCACCAGCAGGATTAAGATTTGGCCGTATAGAGGGATCTATGGAAAATACAGAAAAGATAAGTGACCGTCTCGTAAGGTTACCTCTGTGGCTTGGATTAGAAGAGAAACAGGGATATGTTATTGAAAAGGTGTTAGCTTTCTTTGAATGAAAGGGGATTCCATCAATTCAAAAAACCTCAATATCGTCCTTGCCTCTATCTGACCAGGGGCTGAGGATCTCGTAAGGCTTCCGTAGGTGAGGAGTGAGCCAAAGAGGGGAAAAAGGAATCGTGATATCAGACCCAGCTCTCCCATCAATATTGTTATTATTGGTTCCTCCCTGTGCCTTATCATCCATTCCATAATCCTTAAAAGGTCTTCTGCAGTCCTCCCTGTTAGTGCTATCTTCACAATGTCTGCATCCATCTTCTTTGCCCTGAGAAATATATCTTCCAGTATGGAGTCCTCTGGTGTCTCCTGAAAGTTGTGGTATGAACCTATAAGGGGTTTCCCTTCTCTTTTCAGCAGGGGTCTGAATCTATTAATAAGCCCCTCTGAGGCAATCTCCAGATCCACGGCATCAATATCTGAGAGAATCCCGGAAAGGACCTCTGCCCTCAGGGCATCATCCACATTTCTCATACCACCTTCTGAAGAACTCCTGAATGTAGCAATGACAGGAATCCCAAAGGCCTTTGCCTTTGAGAGCATCCCTTTTATAAAGGAGATCTCTATACTCTCAAACATGTCAATCCTGAATTCCAGAATCTCGACACCCCGGATCAGCTCCTCTTTAAGGTCAGAGGTGCCTGTTACAACTCCAGCCACAACAGGCTTTTTACCAAGCTCAAGATCTCCAATCTTAAGAATTGGTTTACCAGCTCTCATGTCATCTATTATAATAGATTTATGGAAGGTGGCGAAGGAACGGTTCGATGTCATATCTATGTGGCTGGAAGGGTCCAGGGCGTATTCTTCAGGACCTTTACAAGAGAGGTTGCCGAATCCCTTGGGCTTAAGGGCTGGGTAAGAAACCTCCCTGATGGAAGGGTGGAGGCAGTATTTGAAGGTCCGAGGGAGCTCATAGAAGAAGCCCTCAAAAGGGTAAGGGTTGGACCTCCTATGGCAAGGGTAGAGGATATCCAGATAGATTGGGGTGAGCCCCCTGAGGGTCTAAAAGACTTCAGGATAAGATATTAGATGACCTTTCAAGATATCCACTCCCTTACAGAAAGGATCCTTAATGGTTATTCCATCAGCAGTGATGAGGCACTCAAGATTGCCAGTATAGAGGACAAGGATCTTCCTTATCTATTTTCAGAAGCGAGCAGACTGAGAAACCACTTCAAAAGATCCTATGTTGACCTCTGTGCAATAATTAATGCAAAGTCCGGTGCATGCCCTGAGAACTGTTCCTTCTGTGCCCAGTCTGCAAGACATAAGACCTCAGTGGATGTCTATCCCTTAGTGGATAAGGAGGTGGTCTTAAGGAAGGCAGAAGAGGCAAGGGAAAATGGCGTAAGAAGGTTCTGCGTTGTGATAAGTGGAAGAAAGGCTCATAAAGAGGACCTGAGGAGGATTGCTGAGATGATAGAGGGTATAAGAAAGATAGGACTCCTTCCCTGCGCCACCCTTGGACTTCTTGAAAGGGATGAGCTCTCCTTTTTAAGGGATCACGGGCTTGAAAGATATCACCACAATCTGGAGACCTCTGAGAGATTCTTTCCCAATATCTGCACGACCCACACCTACAGGGAGAAGTTAAAGACCATTGAAGAGGCAAGGTCTCTGGGACTGAGCGTCTGCTCAGGAGGGATATTCGGGATGGGTGAGGAATGGGAGGACAGGATTGATATGGCCCTTGAATTAAGAAGGCTCGGAGTTGACTCCGTCCCCATAAATTTTCTGATCCCCATAAAAGGGACTCCGATGGAGGGGATTGATATGCTCCCACCCCTTGAGGCATTGAAGATCGTAAGCCTCTACAGGTTCATACTGCCTGATAAGGAGATAAGGCTCTGCGGTGGAAGGGCTCAGGTCCTGGGAGAGTTCAATTCAATGATCTTTTTTGCTGGGGCAGATGCAATCCTCACGGGAGATTATCTTACCACAACAGGAAGGACCTATTCAGATGACCTGAGGCTTATAGAGGCAATGGGCCTCACCCTTCACCAATAGCTGAACTGTTACCTCGCCACCTTTCACCATATAACCGAGAAGTCAAAGAGGAATTGACAGTCCCCTATATGGAACTCTACAGACTGATTGGTAAAATCACCAACCATCTCGTAATTCCTTCCATTATGTTTGTAAACCCTTACATGCCCTGCCGGGTATACCAATAGATAAAAGGGGACTCCTTCTTCCTCGTATATCTTAAATTTTATACCCTCATCCTTAAAGGCGGTCTGTTCTGAGACAATCTCAAATATCATAAGTGGAGGCTCAGTAATGTACTCACCAGAAGGCTTCTTGCAGAGGACCACTATATCAGGTCTTACCACGGTGTCTTCTTTGACAATCCAGTCAATCTCGTAAAGGACAATACACTCCCTGCATTCCTTAAGAAGATTCATTAATTGCCAGTGTATTAATGATGAAATCCTTTGGTGGGTAAAGCCTGGACTTGGTGAGATGGCAACGGGTATACCCTCTATTAACTCCCAGTCTCCTTCCCACCTTTTGTAATCCTCAATGGTATAGTGGGGTATAAACCTCTTTGCCACCCTCATAGGCTATTATAACATCTGTCAGCCCATCTTATATCTGCCACAGGATTGCCTCAAAATAGGGGCCTGGCACATTTATCTTTATATAACCCCTGAGGGGTATCCTCTCTATTATCTCTTCTCCCTTCTCAAGAATCACTATAAATCCCACCTCATCACCTTCCTTAACTCCTATCCCTTCAAAAGGGATAGCGATCTCGATTATCTCATCAACGGCTGATCTGAACTTACTGAGTGGGCTGTTTATTGTTATCTTGAGGTCAGGAGGCCTGATGAATTTTATGGCAAGGATATTTCCTGAAAGGACCTCACTTAGTGGCGAAGTAATAGTTGGGGGTGAAATAACAGTTCCTGTTGGCGAGGTAGCAGTTGCCAGAGGCCTTTTTGGATCAAGCCTTATATAAAGATTCTCCCTGTCAAAACCATAATAAATCCTTTCAAATATTGTCTCTGCCTTATGCATGCTTCCACCTGAACGGGATACATCTAAGGAGGCAGCATGAAGCCATTCAAAGTAACTGCTCACCTTTCCATCAAGGGTCGGGCTTATAAATCCCTTTATCGAAATGGAAGGTTCAACTGCCCTATCCTTCCTTAGGATAGGAACAAGGAGGTAAGATGGGGGCTCCCTGTTTATGAATTTATATACAGCAATAAGATTATTCCTGAAGAGTTCGTCAAATTCCTCCTGCGTCTCTGATACATGCTCATCACCATACCACCAGTTCCAGTCACTCCCCTCCGCTATATAGATCAGTCTCCATGCCTCCGATGTATCAAGACCAGGATTCTCCCTTTCAAATCTTAAAAGCTCATCCCTCGTGGCCTTAAGATAATCCCAGGCAAGATTATCCTCCTCATGACCTATCCATATACTGAAGTTTCCGTATATCCAGGAGCCGGGATGAACCCTCTTCAGGGATCCTCTCATCTCTTCTCCGAAGTTTTCAAGGTATTCGGAAATGGTAATTGTCTTAATATCCTCATCCCTGCTTAAACCTTCATAGAGGAATTCAAGAAAATCCCTTCCATCATTTTCATAATATTCCCAGGCATTCTCACCATCCAGTATTATAGAAATAATATAAGGTCTATCGTCCAGTCTCCCTTTAATTGCCTTAAGCCTTGATATGAAGTCACTGGCAGCATCCTTAGGTCTCCATCCGGAATAGACAAATCCTATGAGGTCAGAAAGCCTGTGGTCTCTGAAGAGTAATGTCATACCTTCAAAGGTATAGGGACGGTAAAGGAGGGATGGCTCTCTCAGCTCACCTGATGAATCCCTCATCGCTATACCTGTGGAGGCTGAAAGGATATCCTCATCAGTGGCCATCCACTTTATGCCAAGGTCTGAAGATATCCTTATCACCTCCTCACTCACAGAACCCTCTGATGGCCACAGTCCTGACGGTCTGAATCCAAAGAGGGATTCAAAGAATTCAAGACCCATCTTCAATTGAGCCCTCACATCCTCGGGAGCCCTGAACCTCTCCCTTGGAAGTCTTATCCCTGGAAGGGCTATCTTTGCTGAATCGGTATCATAGAGGAGTGGCAGGATGGGATGATAAAAAGGGCTGAAGGACAATTCAATCTGGCCTCTCAGGGCAACCTCTTTATATTTCGGGATTATCCTTTTGAGGATATCAAATTGTTTGCTCACGATGAGCCTTTTGTCCTCCTCTGTATAACCTGCGCCCTTACTTGTAAGCTCCTTGAGCTCTGGATCATTTTGGCGGAGATAGGGATCAATCCATACCAGGTTGAAGAGTGCCTGAAGATCCCTCAACTCCTGAATCGAGAAATATCTTGCAATCCTTGAGAGATTCTCTCTCTTTGATGAAGAACCCCTCTTCTCAAGGAGTTCCCTATACCGGGGGAAGGGGCTTATCATGGTTTGCCAGTTGGCAAGAAAGAAGTTCTCGAGGATAAAGATCCTTTCATCCTCTGTTAGGTCTGAGGGATCCTTTAATGTAAGCTCAAGAAATTCATCCATTGCATTATTGAGAGTATAATCAAGGAGCTGACTTAGAAGTGATGGAACGAGATTGAAGTTCTGTTTGATTGATGGAAAGTTATCAAGGATTGAGACCATGTCAAGATAATCCTTTGTTCCGTGAAGTCTTACCCAGGGAAGTCTGTAAAGACCTTTTAAGGGATCTCTGTAATAGGGCTGATGCATGTGCCAGAGGAAGGAGAGGTAGAGAGGATTATCTCTCATATTCAAAGATGTGTTCACCAGGTTTTGAAAAACCCAGGTCTTCTCTCGCCTGTTTCTCTATGTAAAATGGGTCATTCCTAAGGGCCTCAATCTGATTCTGCAATCTCCTGTTTTCTTCAGTAATGCGGTATATCTCTCTTTCAAGGCCCTCCTTTCTCTTTTTCAGTTCTATAAATTTAAAGATGCCATTATCCCCTATAATATTGAGAATAATATACAGGAGGGCAATAAAGAATACTGTGTAGAAGATAAGCCTCTTCTTCTTCCTCTCTGAGATAACCTGCCTCTGTAAAAGGCTCCTCACTGTTACCTCGCCACCAAATGCATATAGAGGCCTCAGGCTATCTTCAGGTGATTACCCAGGTTATAAAAGGCCTTCAGTCCAGGGAAATAGGCAGATTCTCCAAGTTCATCCTCAATCCTCAGGAGCCTGTTATACTTGGCAATCCTTTCACCCCTTGAAAGTGAACCCGTCTTTATAAACCCAGTATTACAGGCCACAGCGAGGTCTGCGATTGTAGTATCATCAGTCTCACCTGATCTGTGAGAGACTACTGCTGTATAACCTGCCCTCTTTGTTATCTCTATAGCATCAAGGGTCTCTGTAACTGTGCCGATCTGATTTAGCTTGATCAGGACGGAGTTTGCTATCTTCATACTTATACCCTTTGAGATCAAAGAGGGGTTTGTCACAAATAGGTCATCAGCCACGAGCTGAACCTTTCTGCCAAGTCTCTCTGTAAGGGCCTGCCACCCGGTCCAGTCATGTTCTGAAAGTCCATCCTCTATAGAGATAATAGGATACTTCTCGATCAAGCCCTCATAAAGACCTATCAGCTCCTCTGAGGAGATGGTCTTGCCTTCAAATCTGTAAAGGCCTTTATCGTAGAGTTCGGAGGCAGCCACATCGAGGGCTATATAGACATCCCTTCCAGGGGTGTAACCTGCATCTTCAATTGCCCTGACTATTGAGGAGATAGCCTCCTCATTATTCTTCAGATTGGGTGCAAAACCCCCTTCATCACCAACAGCAGTGGAGAGACCGTCCTTTTTTAGAATCTTCTTCAGACTCTGGAATATCTCTGCCCCTGCCCTGAGGGCCTCATGAAAGGACTCAAAATTCACAGGGACTATCATAAATTCCTGGATATCCAGATTGTTATCTGCATGGGCACCACCGTTTATGATGTTCATCATCGGCACAGGAAGGGTCTTTGCATTAGCACCTCCAAGGTACCTGTAAAGGGAAAGGCCTGATTCTATGGCTGATGCCTTTGCCACAGCCGTGGAGACTCCCAGGATGGCATTTGCACCAAGCCTTGATTTATTCGGTGTGCCATCAAGCTCAATCATAATCCGATCAATCTCAGCCTGCATGGTGGATTCAAGACCGCGGAGCCTCGGGGCTATCTCTTCTATCACATTCCTTACTGCCTTGAGAACCCCCTTCCCATGGTATCTCTTACCACCATCTCTTAACTCAAGGGCCTCATTCTCCCCTGTGGATGCACCTGAGGGCACCTTTGCAATTCCAGTAGCACCACTGTCAAGAATGACCTCCACCTCAATAGTGGGATTCCCTCTGGAATCAAGGATCTCCCTTGCAAAAATATCGATTATCTCACCCATAAAACCTCCTCCCGAAAAGATCTTTATCAATCCCTATCCACTCGGTGGCAAAACCATCACCTGCCACCTTATGCCTCAAGCTCATAGGACCAGTAATACCTTATACCCTTCTCCCTGAGATATCTCTCTACGGACGGATGATAGTCATGGGCTACAAATACTAAAAAGGCATCCTTCGACTCCTTCTTCTTAATCCTATCGCATATCTTTATGAATCTATTTATCTCCTTCCTTGATGGCCTCACCTTTACTTCTCCAAGGATGAGTATCTCCTTATCTGCCCTCCTTGCCCTCCCCCAAATGTTTATCTGGTTCTCCTCATAATACCTTCTGATAAGCTTCTCCTTTATATTTATTCCCTCCTTCTTAAGAAGGAGTGGTAATCTCTTGTATGAGAGATTCTCAAGGGTATAGCCAATTGAATTGGAAATCCCTTCAACCCTCTCCTCTAAGTGGTCAACCCTCTTTATTAATCTGTTAAGACTCTGCTCAGTCTTCTTCTGGGCCTCAGCAAGCTCATGCACAGTCTGCTCAAGCCTCGTAAGTCTTGCCTCAGCATTCCTCTGGGCCTCAGTAAGTTCATGGACAGTCTGCTCAAGTCTTGTAAGCCTCGCCTCAGCATTCCTCTGGGCCTCAGCAAGCTCAGAAACGACCATCCTCAATTCCTGGAATTCCACCTTCGTAACTGCATTCTTTAATTCTTCATAAATCATCCCCAGTATCTCTGCTAATTTCTTAGCAGCAGAGGGCCCAAAGGTCTCCTTCAGTTCCTCAAATATCCTTAGAGTATCTATCATCCTGCACCCCTGATTACCATCACCTACATCACATCTTCTGAAAAGCTTATCATAAAAAAGATGGATTATTCAATTATCAAAAGGCAAATAAAGATCTAAAGGAAATTCTGTATTATAGTCTTTATCCTCTCCTCATCAATCCTCTCACCTCTTAACTCCTCTCTCTGGGAGACCTGCCTTATCAGGGTCTCAAGGAATATCTTGAAGTGATTCAATCTTTCAATAAATCTCAAGGAGGGCTTTTGGCCTGTCTCTGGATTGTTGATGTATTTAAGTATCTCATCTATAAAGTTTGAAAACTCTTCATAATCATCATATCTCAGAAGTCTGGAGGTAAAGCTTTGAAAATAGTGTATACAATTTCTCAGTGCCTCAAGGAAGGACCCACCCCCTGCATCAATAACTGCTGAGACTATGCCATGCATCACTGCCAGATCCTCCCTGAGTTTTACAGAGGCCTGATACTTAGTAATAAACTCAGGAAAGATCTCTTCACCTTTTATATCCGGCCTAAGGTACTGGGATATCTGGATAATGACCTGCTGGGCAAAATTTCTTATTATCCCTGCACTATTCTCAATCCTTCCACGCTGTCCCTTCTGCCCACTCCTCTTTGTTATATCCCTCATTTCCTGGAGATAGACCCTCTTCATCTCCATTGATACCTGGTAGGAGAGACCGGTAAGGAGCCTGCTCATCTCTACAAGACCTCTCTTCTGTGTTTCTGATGCCCCTGAGTCAAGAAGCCTCCTCAGCTCATCAAACTCACTCCTTATGAGAAAGAGTATAGCAATACCTCTGTTAAGAACTGCCTGCTCAGGAGAGTCTGTTACAACATATCTCAGTCTCCTGAGTATTCTGTAGAGAATGATGATTGCAAGGGATATATATCTTTTCACGACCCTGTCATCAATGGACTTCACAATCTCTGCAATTACGGGATTCTCTATCTTATCCTCTAAACCTAAGGGTTTCTGAAAGGGATTGAAGAATCTATTCTCCCTTATCTCTCTGGAGATGATCTCACCAAGGTTTTTAAAACTTATATAAGGAATATTCTGGGACTTCAGGAGATCAGAGACTATAGTCTTTATATTCACGAAGGTATCATAAAGAAGGAGGAGACCCTTTTCTGGAGAATCCTGTCTGTAAAGTTCCTCCCTGAGACCATCCCTCAGGGCTGTATTCATAAATCTCTGTTCAGCATATTTCCCGAACCAGTAGGAATTCTTTTCATCTTCAGGAAGTAATAACTCTATGAGGTTTACAATCTTTAATATTACATCCCTTACAACAAGGAGTTCCTCGAAGAAATTTCTTGATGGGTTGTCCTGGTCTGAAAGGGAAAGATTCTCTATAACAAAAAATCTATCTATTGCCCTGAGATATGTAAAGAGTTCTACAATGATACCTTCTTTTTCCTTTGTTATATGCTGAAACCATCCCTTTTCCACTTACACTATCACCTGTAGGTTAAGTCACTCAGAGCAGTAGATCAGTCCTGCTCATCTAATGGCCTATGACTTACTGTTTTTGGTGGAAGGTGGATGGAAAGACCATGAACATCCCCTGCAGCCTCCATCAACCCCTCTGAAAGGGTAGGATGGGCATGGATCATCTCAGCAAGCTCTTTTACTCTAAGACCAGCCTTTATAGCGAGGGCCCCTTCGTGAATTATATCAGAGGCATGGGCACCTATAATATGCACTCCCAGAACCCTGTCCGTCTTTGCATCAGCTACTATCTTGAAAAGTCCTGTTATCTCTCCCATTGCATGGGCCTTTCCGAGGGCCCTGTATTGAAATGACCCGGTCACAACAGGTATTCCCCGTTCGTGAGCCTGAAACTCCCTAAGGCCAACTGAGGCTATCTCGGGTGATGTAAAGACAGCAGCAGGAACCACAGAGTAATCAATCCTCTCATCTCCTCCAGTGGCATTTATTGCCGCCACAATGCCCTCCTTAGAGGCCACATGGGCAAGGAGTATCCCTCCTGTAACATCTCCTATGGCATATATACCCTTAACATTGGTCTCCATCCTTTCGTTAACCTTTATCTCTCCCCTCTGACCTCTCTCGATGCCAAGTTTCTCAAGACCGAGACCTTCTGAATTAAAGGCCCTTCCTATGGAGACGAGGACCTTTTCTGCTGTAAGCTCCTTTCCGTCTGAGAGCCTGAGTGTTACACCAGAATCAGAGGTCCTTACCTCCTCCACCTTTACGGATGTGAAGACCTTTATCTTCTTCTTTTTCAGCTCCCTCTCCATTACCTCTGATATCTCTCTGTCCTCTGTTGAAAGGACCCTGTCAAGAAGTTCAACTATTGTGATCTCTGTACCAAATTCCCTGAATATGCAGGCAAACTCACAGCCAATCACTCCAGCTCCTATTATCACCATGCTTCTGGGAATCTCTGTAAGGTTCCAGACATCGTCACTGGAAAGTATCCTTGTCCCATCTACCTTAAAGGCAGGAATACTCGCTGGTCTTGAACCTGTTGCTATTATAACAGCATCTGCCTCAAGGACCTCATCACTTCCGTCTCTTCTTATAAGTCTCACCCTTTTATGATCAACTATCTCACCCCTGCCCTCCAGAAGCTCTATATTCCTGCTTTTAAAAAGGGACCTGATGCCTTTGATCTGGGTGCTTACAATCTTATCCTTTCTCTCCATTATCTTCTTAAGGTCAGGAAAAACCTCACCTCTTAAATTAATTCCGTATTCATCGGCCCTTCTAAAAAGATGAAGGGCCTCTGCTGAGGCAACGAGTGCCTTTGTGGGAATACAGCCGAGATTAAGACAGGTGCCGCCGACCTCTCTCTCCTCTATAACCTTTACCTGAGCCCCTCGCTGTGCAGCCTTTATGGCTGCCACATATCCGCCAGGTCCAGCACCTATTACGATAATCCTCATTTACCCTCCTCTTCAATGAACCTGGCATATTCTGAGGCATCAAGAAGGTCATCAAGTTCTGAAGGATCTTCTATCTCCACCTTCACAATCCATCCTTTCCCGTAGGGATCTTCATTAATCACCTCAGGTGATTCTGCCAGTTCTTCATTCACCTCAATTACTACACCAGTCACAGGGGATATAACAGAGGATGTAGCCTTTGTGGACTCTATCTCGGCCATCTCTGTATTTGCCTCAACCTCTGAATCAACCTCAGGGAGGTCAATATACACAATATCTCCAAGCTGCTCCTGTGCGTAGTCTGTAATGCCAATTATCGCCTTCTTACCACTCACCTTTACCCATGTGTGTTCCTTATGATACTTGAGCTCCTCCGGAATCTTCATGATCTTTCCTCCTGTCGGGAATCCCAAAAATCCTTTACGATTTTTGGGACCCTTGATTTTAATTTATGCGTAGGGCAATGCCCTTCAGAACTGTTACCCCGTCAATAGAGAAGACAGAAATCAATCTTCTATTATGGTATTGAATTTCATATCACAGGTCAATCTGGTTTGTCAAGAAAAAATTTTGGGGGTCTGTAAGAGAAGTCAGAGGCTATGCAGTCTTGAGAAACTCCTCAAGTTCTTCAAGCCTGAAAGGCTTTTTAAGAAGGCCTATACCCTTCTCCCTCAGTATCTCTGTTATCTGTGGATTCACAAAGGCAGAGCATACCACAATCCTTGTCTTCTGGGTGATTTCACTCACTCTACCAATGAGCTCTGTGCCATTTCCCCCAGGCATCCTGAGGTCAGTGAAGATGATGTCAAAAGACTCTCTTGAGAGTATTTCCATGGCTTCCTTTATATTTCGGGCAGTTATCACATTGTAACCCCGTCTTTTCAATGCCCTTTCAAGGAACCACAATATCAGGTCCTCATCATCCACGATCAGGGCCTTTTTCATATAATCATCCAAGCAATATTTATGCCAGATGATTGGTGGCGAGGTGACCTGAGACTCAAAGGAGGCCAAACTTCTGCATCCTGTAACGGAGGGCATCCCTTGAGATATTGAGAAGTCTTGCTGCCCTTGTCTGGTTATGACCTGTCCTCTCAAGGGCCTGCTTTATAAGCTCTTTCTCCACCTCTTCTATATCAATACCTGTTTCTGGAAGCCTTATAAGAGGACCTTTATTTATCACCTTTTCTGACATTTCAGGGTTAATCTCACAGGGGAGATGTTCTGGGAGGATTATCTCGGTATTTTCAAGGATCATTATCCTCTCTATAAGATTCCTGAGCTCCCTTATATTGCCAGGCCATGAATAGGAAAGGAATTTCTCCTCCACCTCAGGAGAAAGCCCCCTTACATGTTTTTTAAACTCCCTGTTAAATTCCTCAATAAAATGCTGTGCCAGTAGAAGGACATCCCTCCCCCTTTCCCTTAATGGGGGCAATCTCACAGGTATGACATTGAGTCTGTAAAAGAGGTCTTCTCTGAAGGAACCCTCTTTTATAGTCTCCTCGAGATTTTTATTCGTTGCAGCAATAATCCTCACATCAACTGTTATATCCTTTACACCACCTATCCTCTTAAAGGTCTTATTCTCTATAATCTTAAGAAGCTTTGCCTGGGTGCTGAGTTTCATATCCCCTATCTCATCAAGGTATATAGTCCCTCCATCAGCAAGTTCAAAAAGTCCCTTCTTTGCTGTCTTTGCATCTGTAAAGGCACCTTTCTCATATCCGAAAAGTTCACTCTCTATAAGGCTCTCAGGAAGGGCGGTACAGTTTATCTCGAGAAAGGGTTTATCAGCCCTTCTGGACTGATAATGGATGACCTTTGCAAGGAGGTCCTTTCCAGTTCCGCTTTCACCCTGAAGGAGGATCGTTGTGGCATCAGAAGATGCAATCTTCTTTGCCAATTCGATTACCTTCTTTATCTCTGGGGACTCTCCCACAATACTTGAAAAGGTATATTTCTTTAAAAAGATATGTCTGTAGGTGGAGACATCCTTCCTGAGGGATACTGTTTCAGCAGCCTTATTTATAAGGACACTGAGTCTCTCTATATTGAAGGGCTTTTCTATAAAATCATAGGCTCCCAGCTTAACGGTCTTAACAGCAGTGGCCACATCCCCATAGGCAGTAATTATAAATACAATGGTCTCCTTGTTTATCTTCATTATCTCCTCAAGAAGTGTAAGACCTGAAAGATCAGGAAGGTTTAAATCAAGAAGGACTATCTCTGGCATCTCCTCCTTGAATATCCTCAGA
>CAMTWD010000103.1:0-4063 GCA_947085365.1 uncultured Nitrospirota bacterium
CCGATCTCACCTTTAAAATCTGAAATTTCAAATCTCAAATTTCAAATCTTCAGTCACGGAGCGGGAAACGGGATTCGAACCCGCGACCCTCGGCTTGGAAGGCCGACGCTCTACCACTGAGCTACTCCCGCACCTCTGTCTGGTGGAGAGGGGAGGATTCGAACCTCCGAAGGCATACGCCGGCAGATTTACAGTCTGCTCCCTTTGGCCGCTCGGGAACCTCTCCATCTGACAGCTTTTATAACCTCTAATGGAGCCACCGAAGGGATTCGAACCCCCGACCCGCTGATTACAAATCAGCTGCTCTACCAGCTGAGCTACGGTGGCTTTTTAAGCCGTAGAGAAAAGAGACCTTTCCTGAATTGAATATTTTATGCAAATCTATTATAACAAGTCAACATCTAAAAAACAAGACTATCTCTTTCCCTTCAGCCTCTGTCTCAGGATCTCAAAAACCAGCACCCCTGTAGCCACAGAGACATTCAGGGAATTTATTCTTCCCACCATTGGTATCCTCACAATCTCATCACAGAGCCTGAGGACCGTCTCTCTTATCCCCTTTGATTCAGATCCTACTACAAGCCCTATCCTTCCCTTAAGCTCAACATCCCAGAGAAAGGTCTTAGCTGTAGCCTCAGCGGCAATTATCCTGAAGCCCTCATCCTTCAATAGCCTGATACCATATTTTATATTATTCTCCTCTGCTATCCTCACAAACTCAAAGGCACCTGCTGAGGCCTTGATAACTGCTGGGGTTATACCTGCCTGTCTATGCCTCTGGATTATCAATCCATCTGTGCCTGATGCCTCAGCAACCCTGATTATTGCACCTACATTTCTTGGATCCTCTATCTCATCAAGGATGATAATAAGGGCCTCTTCTTTTGAGCCAATCTCTTTAAGGAGGCTGGCAGTATCAAGCAGTCTCTTTCTTTTCACACGGGCTGCTATTGATTGATGTCCTTTGGGAAAAGTAGAAAAAAAATCCTCCTCTACGATCCTTACAGAGATACCCTTCTTACTGCTGATATCAAGGATCCTCTGCAATCCCTTCTTCCTCTTTTCTGACAGGAAGATCTCCAGAACCCGATCAGCCCTCAGGGCCTCAATTACAGGATTCACTCCATAGATATATTCATAGCTGGACTGTCCATTCTGTACCGTCACGCCTGTCCTCTAAGAGGATACCAAGGTCTGCAAGTTCTTTCCTTATGGCATCAGCAGTCTTATAATCCTTCTTCTGCCTTGCCTCTGCCCGGAGCCTTATTCTTTCTTCTATCTCCTGTTCTGTAATCTTGATCCCTTTCATCTTCATCACGGAAAGATACCACTCCTTTGTGGTCCTGTTAAACAGGTTGAGGACACTACCAGCCTCTTTTATCGATGCCAATGCCTTTTTAAGAAGCTCAAGGGCCTCACTTGGTGGCGAGGTAACAGTAGGGCCTTCCGGCTGCCTGTCAAGAAATCTGTTGATCTCCTTTATAAGCTCAAAGACATTAGCTATTGCAAGGGCAGTATTAAAATCGTCATCCATGGCATCCTGGAACCTCTCCTTGAATCTCCCCACAACATCTCGGAATTCTCTATAGTCCTCCTTTGGTGGCTCGGCCTGTGGTTTATTTTTGTGGTCCCATGAAGAGAGGTATGTTTCTATCCTCCGCAGTGTATTGTAATATCTATCAAGAGAACGGACTGCCTCTTTTAATGACTCCTCTGAAAATTCCACAGGGCTTCTGTAGTGGGTGCTCAGAAGAAAGAAGCGAAGGACTTCAGGGTCGTATCTATTTAAGACCTCCCTTATAGTGAAGATGTTTCCTAAGGACTTTGACATCTTCTCCTTGTCAATGGTGATAAATCCATTATGGATCCAGTACCTCGCAAAGGGTTTCCCTGTGTATGCCTCTGATTGGGCAATCTCGTTCTCGTGATGAGGGAAGATGAGATCAGCTCCACCCCCGTGGATATCAAAGGTCTCACCAAGGTTTTTCATTGACATGGCAGTGCACTCAATGTGCCATCCTGGCCTGCCAGGACCCCAGGGGCTTGGCCATGAAGGCTCTCCCTCCTTTGAGGCCTTCCAGAGAGCAAAATCCATGGGGTCACGCTTTCTCTCGTCAACCTCAACCCTTGCACCAGCGAGCATACTGGAACGATCCCTCTTTGAGAGTTTGCCGTATTCTGGAAAGGCACTTACAGAGAAATAGACATCTCCGTCTACCACATAGGCATATCCCTTCTCAATAAGTCCCTTTATGATCTCTATCATCTCATTTATATATTCTGTAGCCCTTGGTTCAATATCAGCCCTCTCCACACCGAGGCTCTCCATATCACGGTAAAACTCCTCTGTATACTTCCTTGCCACTTCGTGCCAAGGTAACCCTTCCTCTCTTGCCCTCTTTATAATCTTGTCATCAATATCTGTAAAGTTTCTCACAAAGGTTACATCATAACCTCGATATCTCAGATACCTCCTGATCACATCAAAAACCACAACACTTCTGGCATGACCCACATGGCAGTAGTCATATACGGTAACACCGCAGACATACATCTTAACCTTTCCCTCATTAAGGGGAATAAATTCCTCCTTTTTCCCTGTAAGGGTATTGAATACTCTCATCCTTCCTCCTCTCCCTTCAAGTCTCTCTATCTTCCGTTCAAGCTCTGCAATCTTCTGTTCAAGAAACTGGAATCTCTCCTCCACAGGATCAGGGATGTGGATGTGATCAAGCATCTCCACAATCCCATCAACCATAAACCTCAGGGTCTTCTTCTTTATAACCCTGCCAGGAACACCCACAACGATGGAATGATCAGGTACGGATTTAAGGACAACAGAGTTTGCCCCTATCTTTACATAATTTCCAATCCTTATATTACCCAGTATCTTCGCACCAGCTCCCACAACAACATGATTCCCGAGGGTGGGATGCCTCTTCCCCTTCTCCTTTCCAGTGCCTCCAAGGGTTACTCCCTGATAGAGGAGGCAATCCTCACCTATCTCAGCGGTCTCGCCAATCACCACACCCATACCGTGATCGATGAAAAATCCTGGCCCGATCTTTGCTCCTGGATGGATCTCTATACCTGTGAGGAATCTTGCAAAAGCAGAGATGAGCCTCGGGATAAGAGGAATACGCCACCTCCAGAGGGCATGACTTATCCTGTGAAGCACTATGGCATGAAATCCGGGATAGGTAAATATAACCTCCAGAGCGCTCCTTGCTGCAGGGTCCCTCTCAAAGACTGCCTTAAAATCCCTTTTTATCGTTTTCAGAAATCCCATCATCTATTACTCTTTCAATCAATCTATCCTCATAGCCCTCGAGATAGACAGGTCTTTTAAGTGCCATACTCAATTTCATCAATCTAAAATTCAGCTCTCTGATCTTCTTTATCCTCAATTCATTATCGTCAATGCTATTTATTAGATCCTTGAGGGAGACTATCTCCTTTTTCAGTTCCAGCTCTGGGGGAAGATATCCTGTATTCTTCAATATCCTGTAGGCCATCCTCAGGTCTTCTGGCACTGAAGAATCATCATCAAGCCTGAGGGGTTTACCCCTGCCTGGAAGGTTATCAAACTCTCCTCTCTCAATAGCCTCCCTGATACGCTCCTCTGCTATCCTTTTAAGAAAATCCATTGAAAAAATTATAACATACCTAAGGGATTCATCCCCCTCGCCCCTTTGCCCCTCACCCTCTCCCCAAAGGGGAGAGGGAATAGAAAATAGGGACTCTCACCCCAAAAGGGAGAGAGTGTCCCCAAAAATCAAAGATTTTTTGGGACAGCGGTAGGGAATAGAAAGTAGGGGGTTGAGAGGATTAACAATCTTCTTTTCAGGGTGGTGAGGGAAAATAGGCTGAAGAGTTAAAGACAAAAAGGAAATAATTCTTCTCTTTTTCTTCAGTCTTAAGCCTTAAGCCTATCTTAAGCCTTCAGCCTAAAGCCTTCAGCCTATATTGTGCTATAATGGAAGGCAATATTCATCACCTGGTGGCGAGGTAACAGTTTGTGGAACTGTTACTTCGCCACCAAGACTGTTACTTCGCCACCAAG
>CAMTWD010000104.1:0-3212 GCA_947085365.1 uncultured Nitrospirota bacterium
CGATGAGATAGAGGCACTTCAGGATCAGATAAACCAGATGACCCTCCCTGTCTTTCTTTCTATTCAGGTGGAGGATAAATGAGGTCCCGCAACCAGAAAGGGATTGGAGAGAAGATGGGAGGTTATTTATGAAGATACTGATTCTCTATTACAGCACCTATGGAAATGTCTATAAGATGGCAAAATTTGTTGCAGAGGGGGTCAGGGAGGTGGAGGGTGTAGACCCTGTAATCAGAAGGGCACCTGAGCTGATACCAGAATCGATTATCCAGTCAAGGCCAGATATGAAGGAGGGCGCAGAGATGCAGAAGGATATCCCTCTTGTGAGCCTTGATGATTTTAAGGAGGCCTCAGGTTATGCCTTCGGAACACCCACGAGATTTGGAAATGTCTCTTCACAGCTAAAGAATGTGATTGACCAGCTTGGTCCACTCTGGATGAACAGGGTATTCGAGGGAAAACCTGCTGGAGTATTTGTCTCTACCGGGACGATCCATGGAGGACAGGAATCTACAATCCTTACACTCCATACGGTATTACTGCACCTTGGTTGTGTAATAGTGGGTGTACCCTATTCTGTTCCTGAGCTTTATCTCACAAAGGGTGGAGGTGCTCCCTACGGTCCAGGCCATGTGGCAGGGCCTGATAACAGAAGGGAGATTGACGAAAATGAGGCCAATATCTGCCGGGCCTTTGGCAAGAGGCTCGCAGAGATAGCAGTCAGGCTTAACAGATAAGAAAAGGAGGAAAGGTATGGCCTATCAGGCAAAGGATTATTCGAAACTTATTGGTATGGAGGGTTTTAGTGAAACCCTTTTGAAAAATCACTTTACCCTTTATCAGGGCTATGTTACAAATACAAACAAACTTCTTGAGACACTTGACAGCATGTTAAAGGATGGAAGGACTACCACCCCTGAATATGCAGAGCTAAAAAGAAGGCTTGGGTGGGAATTTAATGGCATGAGGTTACATGAGTATTATTTTGAGAATCTCGGAGGTAATGGTGAAATCAACAAGGAGGGCAGACTCTGGAACCTGATAAATGAGGGCTTTGGTTCCTATGACGCATGGATGAAGGATTTTAAGGCTGCTGGCACGATGAGGGGGATTGGATGGGTTATCCTTTATCAGGATCTCCCTTCCAAGAGGTTGATAAACTTCTGGATCAATGAGCATGATACAGGTCATCCCTCAGGAGTCAATCCCCTTCTTGTCATGGATGTCTTTGAGCATGCCTTTATGATAGATTATGGTCTCAAGCGGGCTGATTATATCGAGGCCTTTTTCAGAAATATCAACTGGGATGCTGTAGAGGCACGGCTTAAGTGATATTTATTGAATCGGAAAAGAGATTATATCTTTATAACAGTCATCTACATTTCTTACAGTATCCATAAATCTCCAGCTTGTGTCTTACCGGCTTAAAATCATTCTTTTCAGCGAGCCTTTCCTGGAGCCTCTCTATATTTTCATCAAATACCTCTATGAAACTTCCGCATTTAAGACATATAAGGTGGTCATGATGTTCTCTTCTGTGCATCTGCTCATAACGGGTCTTACCCTTTCCGACCTTTATCTCCTCAGCAAGGCCTGCCTCAAGCAGTAGTGCCAGATTCCTGTGGACAGTGGCATATCCAATAGAGGAATCCCTCCTTTTTACCTTCTCAAACAATTCGTCAACTGTGATGTGACCGCCAGCAGAAAGAAAGGCATCCAGAATTTCTTCCCTCTGCCTTGTATTTCTAAGACCCTGTCTCTTGATATATTCTCTGAATATCCTCTTGGCCTCGTCTCTTCCCATAAAACCCATATTAATTGCACCATAACAAAAATGGATTTGTCAAGTATTGAATTTTATATCTTCTTTGTTGTATTATTTTGCATGGAGATAACAAGAGAAGTTGATTATGCCATAAGATGTATCCTCGCCCTTTCTTCATCACCTGAGCAGATTAAAGGTGCTCCTCTGATAGCAGAGGAGATGGGCCTGCCAGTTCCCTTTGTCTCAAAGATACTCCAGAGGCTTTCTAAAAAGGGTCTTGTCATTCCCATAAGGGGAGTGAAGGGGGGCTTCAAGCTCGCAAGAAAGCCAAAGGATATATCCCTCCTTGATGTTATAGAGGCAATTTCAGGCCCTATTGCAGTAAATGTCTGTGTTATTGATTCCAAGAGCTGTAACAGGATTAAGAGGTGTTCTATCCATCCCGTCTGGGTTAGGATTCAGAAAAATATCAGGAAAGAGCTCGACTCCATTAACTTCAAGATGCTCTCAAACAAAAAGGTTTGAGAGGTGATTCAGGTCGTTACTCTAAGAATCTGATCAATTCATCTATCTCAACTCTGTCAGGTCTTAGGGCATTGGCAGGTGAGTCCAGGTCGGGATAACCTGCCGAAAGCCCGAGCACAAGGCGCTTTGATTCAGGTATGCCGAGGAATTCCTTTATGTATCTTGCATAATCAGTAGCAAATGCCTGAGGAACTGTTGCCACACCCATTGCATGGGCTGCAAGCATGAGGCTCTGGGCAAAGAGTCCGAGGTCAAAGAGGGACCAGAGGGGAAGTCTTTTGTCCTGATAGAGATATATCACATGGGGTGCACCATAAAATCTAAAGTTTGCCATCTTTGACTTCTTTATCACCTCAGGGTCTCTAAGATCCAGCCCTGTTGCCCGAGCCCTCATCTCGTAGAGCCTGTCAATCCTCTTCTGGTTTGTTTCAGGCCATCCCTCTGGCTCAGGGATATCAGGACAGGGTGGCTCGCCCTTCTCAAGAAGTCCTAAGAGCATCTCGCTCAAGGCATCCTTCCTTTTCCCTGAGACTATTAAGACCTCCCAGGGCTGGGTATTTTTATAGGAAGGACTCCATCGGGCGGTTTCGATAATCCTCCTGAAGACCTCCTCTGGAACAGGGTCTTTCTTATATGCCCTTATACTCCTTCTCGTCCTTATACATTCCAGTGCATCCACCTGTGACCTCCTGAGAGTGAGTATTATATAAATTTCTACTCTTTTTGTCCATACCTCGCATTAGATCATAAAAAATGTCCCCGAATTACCTCTGGTTAGATCAAAATTACTGTCCCTAAGTAATATTACCGATAGAAATTCCCCTATAGTCCCCTCTGCCTTGACGGCCCCCTCACCCTCTCCCACTCCCCAAAGAGGAGAGGGGTCCCAAAAAAATCGTGAGATTTTTTGGGGTAAAGGTAG
>CAMTWD010000105.1:0-27169 GCA_947085365.1 uncultured Nitrospirota bacterium
AGAGGCCGAGGCCCTTTAATGTTATAGAGGATTTAAGGGTCCTTGTAGGTAGGGGGACTTCTTACTCCTTCCCATCAAATCATGCCCTTAATGCCTTTGCCATAGCCACCGTCCTGGGATATTATTTTAGATATCTAAGGATACCAGCCTTTTTGATTGCTGGCCTTGTGGGATTATCACGGGTATATGTGGGTGTATGTTATTGGTGGGGCTGTTGTAGGTGTCTTCATTGGCCTTTCTGTTGTTTATGGATTTAATAGATTAAAAGGGATCTACAGGGATGACCCACTTTCTGCCGTGTTCTATCTCCTCCTCTTTTTTCTTCTTATTGCAAGGCTATTTTATATTGCCTATGGTCCATTAGAGCTGAGTCCTGATGAGGCCCATTACTGGGAATGGTCAAGAAGACCGGACCTTAGTTATTATTCAAAGGGTCCACTTATTGCCTGGCTTATCCTTCTTACAACCTCAATCGGAGGTCCAGAGGTACTGGCTGTAAGATTCTTCGCACCCTTTTTTCTATTCTTCACATCCCTGATCATCTACAGACTTTCTAAGGATATCTACAGCGATTCCAGAATTGCAGTCCTTTCTGGCCTTCTCATACAGTTTGTCCCCCTCTTTTCAGCCTATGGAGTGATAATGACAATAGATTCACCCTTCCTCTTCTTCTGGGCACTGAGCCTCTATACATTTTATCGTGCCCTGAATTCAGAAGGTCTCACCTGGTGGATATTCCTTGGAATAAGCACAGGCCTTGGAATGCTCTCAAAATATAGCATGGCCTTTTTCTATCTCTCAGGATTGCTTTATCTCTTTATAGAAAGAAGGGAGTTCTTAAAGAGATGGCATCCTTATGGAGCCTTTCTTATATCTATGATACTCTTTATGCCTGTGATCTTCTGGAATATAAATAATGATTTTGTGACCTTCAGACATACCTTAGGAGATGCTGGTCTCTGCGAGGGATTAAGGCTCAATCCACGATATCTTATTGATTTCATTGGATCACAGCTTGGGGTTATAACACCTCTACTCTCTATAGCGATTATCCTCTCAGTGATAAGGCCACTTTTAAAGAAGGAGGGATTTCCTCAGGAATACAGGTTTCTCTTAAGTTTCAGTATCCCTATCCTTGGGCTTTTCCTTATAAAGGGTATTCAGGCAAAGGTCCAGGCAAACTGGGCATTGATGGCCTATCATACGCTCTTCATCTATTCTTCTTCATGGTTTATAAAAAACTGGGATGGCCTTAAGAGGTGGCTCAGGATCTTATCTGTCTCCTCTTTATTCTTTCTGATCTTCATTACCCCTATTATCCACTTCCCCCAGATACTTGATCTGCCTCCGAGACTCGATCCCTCTTCGAGGCTCACTGGGTGGAAGGAACTGGGTGTGAGGATATCGGAGATATCCGAGGAGATGAGGGGCTTCGGTCCATTCTTTATAGTCTCTGATAGTTATCATCTATCCAGTGAGATTGCCTTTTACACAAAGGGTAACCCTGTAGTATATTGTGTAAATCTCGGCAGAAGGATGAACCAGTATGACCTCTGGCCAGGTTTTTATGACCTTCTCCATTACAATGCAATCTTTGTTACAATAAAAGGTCCTGAAGAGGTGAAGGGGTTTGTTGATAGATTTAAGGAATGCCGAAGGGAGATCCTTAAGACCCACAGGGGCGAGGGAATGGTTGTGAGGGAATATTCCATCTACAGGTGTTTTGATTTCATGGGATATTAAGGAGGGAATCTCTATGAGCCTCTCGGTTGTTATACCTGTTTATAATGAAGAGGAGAATATCCCTGTCCTTTATGAAAGACTAAAAAAGGTCCTTGAGTCCTTAGGGGAGGAATATGAGATTATATTTGTTGACGATGGGAGTTCCGACAGGACACTGGATATCCTTGAATCAATACAGAAATCTGATAGGCATGTTGTTGTCCTGAGCCTGAGGAGGAATTTCGGTCAGACAGCGGCCTTTGCTGCTGGCTTTGATTTTGCTCGGGGTGACGTGATAATAACAATGGATGCAGACCTCCAGAATCAGCCGGAAGACATACCCAGATTACTTGAGCTTATAAAGGATTACGATCTCGTCAGTGGCTGGAGAAAGGAGAGAAAGGACCCCTTCTTCTCCAGGAGACTCCCATCCATGATTGCCAATTGGCTCATAAGTAAGGTTACAGGTGTGAGACTTCATGATTATGGATGTTCCCTCAAGGCCTACAGGAGGGACATAGTGAAGAACCTCAGGCTATATGGAGAGATGCACAGGTTTATCCCTGCTGTGGCAAGCTGGTATGGGGTGAGGATTGCAGAGGTCCCGGTAAGACATGCCCCAAGATTTAAGGGAAGATCAAAGTATGGCGTATCGATGACATTCAAGGTCCTTCTTGATCTTGTTACAGTGAAATTCCTTCAGAGTTTCTCCACCAGACCCATTCAATTTTTTGGCCCCATGGGTCTTTTGAGCTCCTTCCTCGGTTTTGTTCTCCTCCTTTATCTTACAATGCTTAAACTTCTTAAAGGTGTCTCCATAGGAGGAGGGCCTCTCCTGATACTTGGTGTCCTTCTCATTGTTGTTGGTCTCCAGTTCATAGGAATGGGATTGCTTGGGGAGATGCTTGTGAGGGTCTATCATGAGAGCCAGAGAAAGCCCATATATGTATTGAAAAAGATACTGGGACACTGAATATTTACGGATATAGAATTGAATTCCAGAAAACTATTATTCCTGTTATTTAAGATTACCGTCAGCTCCGTTCTCCTTTATATCCTTATCTCAAGGATTGATTCAAGGAATCTCCTTAATATTGTGAGAAATGTAAATCCCCAGATTCTCTTTCTCTGTTCAGGTATCTACATCCTTGCCACCTATGTCTCATCCATCAGATGGAAGATTCTGGCATTCTCGAGGCTCTCGGTAAGCAGACTCTTCAGCCTTTATATGATTGGATCCTTCTTCAACACCGTCCTTCCCGGGATCATTGGAGGTGATGCAGTAAAGGCCTATTATCTCTACAGAGAGACTGGGGAGGCTGGTATATCCATGGCATCTGTATTTATGGATAGATACACAGGCTTCGTCTCCATAATGATGATAGCCCTACTGGCACTTCCCTTTGGGCTCACCTATATAAAAGGCACAGAACTCCAGTATCTCCTCCCGGTAATCTTCTTGGGCCTTCTCCTCGGCAGTATCCTATTTTTCAGGATGAGATTGGGTTCAGGAATAAAGATTCTTAGGGATTTTTATGGCTTCTTTGACGCCTACAGGAATCTTAAAGAGGCATCTCCGGTAATCCTGAAAGGTCTCCTCCTTTCAGCCATTATCCAGCTTATGAATATGTTTGCTATCTACCTGATCACCCTTGAACTCGGTGCATCCATATCATTTGTTTTAATCCTTATCTTTGTTCCGATCATAGTGACTGTTGCTACCATACCTGTATCCATTTCTGGTCTTGGGGTGAGGGAGGCGGCCTTTGTTATACTCTTTGCAAAGGCCGGTCTTCCCTCAGAGATGGCTGTGAGTATATCCCTTCTCTGGTTTATATCAGTGGTTATAGGAAGCCTTCCGGGTCTTCTCTTTTATGCACTGAATAAGTCAAGAGCCAGAGGTGAGGATAAAGGAAAGATTTAAATTGTTTACAAAAATGGAATTTTTGTTCCAGATATAAAATTTCTGTTGACAAAAGATATTCAAATGTTGTATAACTTTATACAAGATGATTGTACTGAAGGATTTATTCTCATCATCCATAAGGGCAGATGTCCTGGCCCTTCTCCTGAACAGCCCTGACGAGAAGTTTTACATGAGGGAGATAGCAAACCTCATAAGGAAGAATCCCTCAGGCGTCAAAAGGGAGCTTGATAGACTTGAGAAGATGGGGATCGTTATCAGCGAGAAGATTGCCAACCTGAAATATTTTAAGGCCAATAAGGAATCACCACTTTATTCTGAATTAAAGGGTCTTATAGCAAAATCCCTCGGACTTCCGGGAGCACTTAAGGCACTCCTTAGGGCATCGGGTGTAAGAAGGGCCTTTATATATGGTTCCTATGCAAGGGGAGACGATAGCGGTCCTGTGGACCTCTTTGTTATTGGTGGCACAGTCTCCTCCATAGATGAGGGGATAAAGGGGCTGGAGAAGAGATTCGGAGTGAAGATAAATTATCTCTTTATGGATGAGGAGGAGTATAAAAAGAAGAGACAGAAGGGTGATAGCTCCCTTAAAAGGATATTGTCAGAAAAAAGGATTACCCTGATAGGCAGGGCCTGAATGCCTATCAGGGAAGAAAGGAGGTGAAGGAAATGGCCACCAAGAAGGCAGCAGCCAAAAAGACAGCAAAGAAGGCAGCAAAGAAAAAGAAATAAGAAGCCTTCAAAAGGCTTGGGCTGGGGTGAAGAACCTCAGCCCTCTTTTTATAACCTGTAGAGGCTTCAAAAATCAAGTCCCCCTTTAACTTTTTGATTAATATAATTTTTTCACTATATCCCTTTTGTTCTCTCAGGAATGGGGAAAGCCTGAAGAATCAAAGAGTTACAGGATTGAAAGATTATAACCTATTGCAAATAAAGTGTTTTTATGTCAAAGGCCCTTTCGAGGCCTTCTTCACTGATGAGCCTTATGGCTTGGGAGGTAAGAAGCCTCTGGAGAAATTTAATATTGGAGGAATGCCCACCTTTGTAGGATATTATATGTCCCATTATGGGACGGCCTGCAAGGCTCAGGTCTCCAATCATATCAAGCACCTTATGTCTGGCAAATTCATCTGGAAATCTGAGCCCTTCCTGATTCAAGACCTTTTCTCCATCGATCACCACAGCATTTGCTAATGACCCTCCGAGGGCAAGACCATTCTTCCTGAGGTATTCCACATCCTTTAAGAAACCAAAGGTCCTGGCCGGTGCTATATGGGTTAAAAAGGTCTCCTCGTTGATGTCTATGCTTATGGCCTGTTTCTTTAATGGTCCACTATGGAGTTCAAGATTATAGGTGATCCTTCTTCCCTTAAAGGGAAGCCCCATTATCTTGATCCCTGGTTCTTCATACACGAAGGGTGAAACAATCTCATAGTAAGAGGCCTTTTTTCCCTGATTTACGATTCCTGCCTTCAGAATCAGCTCCACAAAGCCCAGGGCACTACCATCCATTACAGGGACCTCAGGACCTTCAATCTCTATGAGAAGATTATCAATAGATAGACCTGAGATGGCAGAAAGGAGGTGCTCCACTGTCTTTATCCTTACGCCATCCACTCCAAGGGTGGTTGCAAAGGCTGTGTCTATTACATTATGAATTATGGCCCTGATAAAGACCTTCCTGTCGATTCTGTAAAATACTATTCCGTGGTCCCGAGGCGCGGGCCTCAGGCATACCCTTGCCGGGCGGCCACTGTGCAGCCCTATTCCTTCCAGATGGACCTCCTTCTTAATAGTCCTTTGAAGACGCATACAAAAAGTTAATAAGCAAAATCTGTGCCAGAATATAACATCCTTTAAAAACGGCTGGTTATAAAAATAAAGGCACTTCGGACTGTTACTTCGCCACTTTGGGATGTGGGAGATTTACTACAACTCCTGTAATATTCCACCTACAACGAGTTCAGGGATCCTCACGGTGGGCATTCCATCACTTACAGGCACACCTTGGGAATCCTTTCCACAGGTGCCAATAGAGAATCCCAGGTCATTTCCGACCATATCAATAGACTTTAATACCTCAGGCCCATTACCACTCAGGGTAGCTTCCCTTATGGGTTCACCAATCTGTCCCTTTTCAATTAGATATCCTTCCTGAACCTCAAAGACAAAGTCTCCTGTAACAGTATTGACCTGCCCTCCGCCCATCTTCTTAACAAAGAGACCCCTTTCTACTGATCTTATAATCTCCTCCGGCCTGTGCCTTCCAGGGGCAATAATGGTATTTGTCATCCTTGGAATTGGTCTGTGTCTGTAGGATTCTCTTCTTCCATTCCCTGTGGAGCTCACGCCCTGTTTGAGGGCTGTGAGGATGTCGTACATGTAGTTTTTTAGAATACCAGCCTCCACAAGGACAGTCCTCTGGGAAGGCGTACCTTCGTCGTCAAACCTGAAGGATCCCCTTTTGTTTGGCATGGTAGAGTCATCAATAACGGTTATCAGTGGGGATGCAACGGGATAACCCTTTTTACCTGAAAATACAGAAAGCCCCTGCTCCGAGAGGTCGGCCTCAAGCCCGTGACCTATTGCCTCGTGGATCATGGTACCGCCTGCTTCAGAGGAGATAACCACTGGCATCCTTCCTGCTGGTGCCTTTCTTGCCTTGAGCATCAGAAGGACCCTCTTTAAGGCCCTTTGAGCAGCCAAGAATGCCTGATCTCCTTCGAGGATCTCAAATCCTGCAAGTCCTCCTATGGATTCATAACCTGCCTGGAGTTTTCCATCAGACTGGGCTATCACATGAATGACAAAGGTTGTGTAAATCCTTTCGTCCTCTGAGAACCTTCCAAAGGAATTAAGAATAGCCACTCTCTTTAAGGTATCGCTGTAGGATAGGCTTACCTGCCTCACAAGATCCGAGGATCGGGCAATCTCATTTGCCTTTAAAAGTATTGAGACCTTTTTCTCTACAGGTACATCCTCAGGTCTTATGAGGATCTTAAAGTCAGTGCCTGGAACTGCCCGTTGGATAGAGATGGTCGATTCAGTCTCGCTACTCCTGGAGATCTTAGTCAATGCCCTGGCAAGTTCTATTATGGATCTTTCATTGAGCTCATTGGTATAGCCATAAAAGCTCTTAAAGTCCTTGATGATCCTGAGCCCAACTCCTGACTCTGTACCTGAAGATATCCTCTCAATCCTGTTATCCTCAAGATGGATATTCAGGGTGGTCTTCTCCTCCACATATATATCTGCATAGTCCCCTGCCTTAGAGAGTATCCTTATAGCCTTTTCAAGGATTGCCTGATCAAGCATAATTGGGATATTATATCACATGCCTCTTGGCATTATCGCTGGAAGCGGTCTTTATGAGATTGCCGGTCTGGAGATCCTTGAGGTCAAGAGGATAGATACACCTTATGGTGAACCTTCTGATTCCTACAGGATCGGAAGGCTCACTGTTACCTCGCCACCAACTGTTACTTCGCCACCAACTGTTACCTCGCCACCAATGGATTATGAGATTATATTCCTTCCCAGACATGGCTCTCCCCACAGGATTCCACCTCACAGGGTTAATTACAGGGCAAATATCTGGGGTTTTAAGGAATTGGGTGTTGAGAGGATAATATCAGTAAGTGCTGTGGGAGGAATTGGAGATGGTTTAAGGCCCGGAGATATAGTTATCCTTGATCAGATTATTGATATGACTGGTGGCATGAGACCCCATACCTTTTACGATGATGAGGTGGTGCATGTAGACTTTACAGAACCCTACTGCCCTGAGATGAGAAAGGAGATTATCTCTGCCTCTCAGAGGAAAGGGATCCCTGTGGTGACCTCAGGCACATATGTGGCAGTAAATGGCCCGAGGCTTGAGACGGCTGCTGAGATCAGGGTCTTTAAATCCTTAGGAGCCCATGTAGTTGGTATGACTGGAATGCCAGAGGCAGTCCTTGCAAGGGAGCTTGAGATCTGCCTTCTGGGGATATCCGTTGTGACAAATTATGCTGCTGGTCTCAGTAAGTCAAAACTTACAACAACAGAGGTCGTTCAGACCATGGCAGAGACAAACCAGAGGATCATGAACCTCATTGTGGGAGCACTCCCAGGATTTTTTAAGGAGAGGACCTGTCCCTGTAAGGAGAGCCTCAAAGAGGCACGCTTCTGAATTGGTGCGAGGTAAGAGGTGGAGACAATTCTTATAGTAGAGGATAAGGACTCCATGCTCCAGATGCTTAAGGAGCTTTTCCATGAAGAGGGGATGAATGTCCTCATGGCAAGGGATGGCATTGAAGCCCTCAAGAAGATAAGGGACGAAAAGATAGACATCATACTTACAGACCTCAGGCTTCCAGGCATGGATGGTCTGAGCCTCCTTAAAGAGATAAAGGCAATAGATTCCTCTATACCCGTTATAGTGATGACAGCCTATGGCTCCGTAGAGACGGCAGTGGAGGCCATGAAGATGGGGGCGGTGGATTTCATCACAAAGCCCTTCAATACAGACCACCTCATTATGCTTGTAAAAAAGGTCCTTGAGGCAAGGTCAATCCAGAGAGAGAATATCCTTCTCAGGGAGTCCCTTAAGGGCATGCCAGTGATAATTGGGAAAAGCCCAGTAATGGTGGAGCTTATGAAGAGGGTCCAGAAGGTTGCCCGGACTAAGACCACCGTGCTTATCCTCGGTGAATCAGGAACGGGGAAGGAACTTATTGCAAGGGCAATCCACCATCTCAGTGATAGGGCCTCTTATCCCTTTGTAGCAATTAACTGTGCAGCCATTCCAAGGGAACTCCTTGAGGCAGAGCTTTTTGGATACGAAAAGGGTGCCTTTACAGGTGCTGAGACGAGAAAACTGGGGAAATTTGAACTTGCCGACAGAGGCACTATATTTCTTGACGAGATAGGGGAGATGGACCCATCCCTTCAGGCAAAGCTCCTGAGGATTATAGAGGATGGGATGCTCGAGAGGATCGGGGGTGTGAAGCCCATTGCAGTAGATGTAAGGATAATCGCAGCAAGTAACAGGGACCTCGCATCAGAGGTATCAAAGGGTAGATTCAGGGAGGATCTTTTCTTCCGGTTAAATGTCTTTCCACTGCATATTCCGCCCCTCAGGGAACGCAAGGAGGACATCCCCCTTCTGGTGGATTACTTTTTAAAGAGATTCTCTGCCGATATGAAACTCCCTCCAAAGACCATCTCATCTTCAGCAATGCAGATGCTCCTTAACCATACATGGAAGGGAAATGTCAGGGAGCTTGAGAATGCCATAGAGAGGGCCCTCATACTTGCTGATGGTCCTGAGATCAGGCCAGAGCACCTCTCACTCTTTTCTCCATCCAAAGATGAGGGGTTCCTTGAGAGGATTCCCCTTGATGGAACCCTTGAGGAGGCCACGCAGGCTGCTATAAGGATAGTGGAGGCAGAGAGGATAAAGAGGGCATTGAGACAGACTAAGGGGAATAAACTCAGGGCCTCAGAGATATTGAAGGTGAGTTACAAGACGCTTCTTACAAAGATAAAGGAATACAATCTGGAGGAGGTGTGAACTGTTAGTCTGTGGATTGGTGGTAACAGTCTGGTGACGAGGTAACAGTCTGGAGGGACCTCCTGAAATGATAAAGATAGGTTGCTGTGGATTTCCTGTATCACGAAAGAGATATTTTAAGGAATTCCCTGTTGTGGAACTTCAGGAGACCTTTTATCAGCTACCCGAGATAGATAAGGCCTTACGGCTGAAAAGAGAGGCACCCCATGGATTTGAATTCACCATGAAGGCATGGCAGCTCATAACCCATGACCCCACAAGCCCCACCTACAGGAGATTAAGGACGGAGATACCAGAGGAGAGGAGATCCCGTTATGGCTCATTTAAACCCACTGATGAGGTCTTCACTGCATGGAAGAAGACCCTTAAGTTTGCCCGTGCCCTCGGTGCAAGGGTTATACTATTTCAATGCCCTCCCAGTTTCAGACCCACAGAGCAGAATATAAAAAATATGAGGAGCTTCTTCAAGGAGATTAAAAGGGAGGACCTTCTTCTTGCCTGGGAGCCCAGAGGTGAATGGAGGCCAGGGGATATAAAAGATCTCTGTGATGAGCTTGGACTTATCCATGTAGTTGATCCCTTCAAGGATAACCCTGTAGATGGAGGTGTGAGGTATTACAGGCTTCACGGAATAGGAGGCCTGAGGTATAAATATACTGATCGTGACTTAGAGAGACTCTTGAAACTCTGTTCGGCTGTTACCTCGCAATCAAGTAAGGATAGCCTGCAGTATCTGTTATTTAATAATATCCACATGTATGAAGACGCTAAGAGGTTTAGAGAGCTGATTACCCCTCATCTTGCCACAAAGTAAGGTGAGAACTCCACTTTTATATCTCTATAATCACCGGCATTATCATTGGTCTTCTGCCCATCTGGTCTCTCAGATATCTCTTGAGGGTATCCCTGAGTTTTGTCTGAAGGAGTGTCCTGTCAGAAAGTATATCATGTTCCAGAGAATCTATTGTCTTTATGACGACCTCCCTGACATTATTTATTATTTCATCGGAGGCATCCTCAAATATAAAACCCCTTGATATAATCTCCGGGCCTGTAATAATCCGGCCGGTGGCCTTTTCAATTGCCAGTAAGACTATGACTATTCCATCATGGGCAAGCCTGAGCCTGTCCCTGAGGACCATGGATTCGAGACTTCCCATGAGCTTTCCATCAATGAAGATCCTTCCTGCATTTACCCTGCCATTCTTTCTCGCAATCCCATTATGGTCAATCTCGAGGACCTCACCGTTTTCCAGGATGAAGATATTCTCTCTCGGGATACCAACCTTCTCAGCAAGTTTTGCATGATAGATGAGATGTCTGTATTCACCATGGACTGGCATAAAATATCTTGGTCTTATGAGATTCAGAAGGAGTTTTAATTCCTCCTTTGAGGCATGGCCTGATACATGCACCTCTGAAACCTTTTCGTATATCACATCCGCTCCCCTCTTGAAGAGGTGATTTATAATCCTTCCAATAGACCTCTCATTCCCTGGTATCATCTTTGCCGAGAGTATTACCGTATCTCCCTCCTTTATTTTAATCTGTTTATGTTCACCTGTGGCAATCTTTGATAGAACACTCATGGGTTCACCCTGACTCCCTGTGGTTATAATAACAACCTTATCGTCGCTCACTTTATTTAACTCATCAAGCCTCAACCATGTGCCCTCTGGAATCTTGAGATAGCCGAGCTCCAGGGCAATCTGGGCATTGTTCACTATACTTTTTCCGCAGAGGAAGACCTTTCTTCCAAACATGACAGCCACATCTATTGCCTGCTGAATCCTGTGGATGTTTGATGCAAATGTGGCAATTATTATCCTGCCTCGCCTCTTTGCGAAGATATCCTCAAAGACCCTCCTCACCTCCTTCTCAGAGAAGGTGAAGCCACCCTTTTCCGCATTTGTGCTATCGGAGAGCATAAGAAGGGTTCCCTTTTCTCCATATTCTGTAAACTTATGAAGATCCATTAATTCTCCATCAACAGGGGTAGGATCAAGTTTGAAATCTCCTGTGTGGATTATCCTTCCTACAGGGGTTGTGATTCCAAGACCAACTCCATCCACTATACTATGGGTCACCCTTATGAATTCCACCTCAAATTCTCCAAGTCTTATAATCTCCCTTGGCCTTACTGTTATAATCTCTGTCTTTATCCCTGATTCCCTGAGTTTCTCTCTTATGAGACCAGCCGTAAGAGGTGTGGCGTACACAGGTGCCTTCACCTTTTCAAGGAGAAAGGGAAGGGCACCTGTATGGTCTTCGTGGCCATGGGTGATGATAATCCCTCTGAGTTTCTCCCTGTTCTCAATTATATAGGTGAAGTCAGGGATGAGGAAGTCAACACCGAGCATCTCTTCTTCAGGGAACATGAGACCTGCATCAACAACTATCATGTCGGAGTTGCACTGGAATACTGTCATGTTGAGGCCTATCTCTTCGAGGCCTCCAAGGGGTATGACTGAGAGGGAGATCTTCATCAGGGGTTATGGGTTTTAAGACCTCGAACTGTTACTTCGCCACTAACTGTTACCTCGCCACCCTACTGTTACCTCGCCATTGAGTTGTGCAATAAAAATTCCAGAAGGGCCTTCTGGACATGGAGTCTGTTTTCTGCCTGATCAAAGACCACACTATTTGGTCCATCTATCACATCTGATGTAATCTCTTCACCCCTATGGGCTGGAAGGCAGTGCATCACAATTGCATCAGGCTTTGCATACTGAAGGATTGAGGAGTTTATCTGGTATCCCTTGAAATGTCTCTTCTTTTCATCAGCCTCCTTTTCCTGTCCCATGCTCACCCATACATCTGTATATATCACATCTGCCCTTGCAGCTGCCTCTACGGGATCTCTTACTATAACAATCTCTGATCTTGCAATCCTCCTTGCATCCTCAAGGACCTCTCCATCGGGTTCATAACCTTCAGGACAGGCTATTGTTATATTCATCCCAGAGAGCGCAGAGGCCTCTATCAGGGAGTTTGCCACATTATTTCCATCTCCTATATAGGCAATCTTAAGGCCCTTCAGCTTACCCTTCCTTTCTATTATTGTCATAAGGTCGGCAAGTGCCTGACAGGGATGATGAAGGTCACTCAATCCATTTATAACTGGGATGGATGTATATTGAGAAAATTTAATGAGGGTATCATGACTGAATGTCC
This sequence comes from uncultured Nitrospirota bacterium, assembly GCA_947085365.1. Taxonomy (GTDB): domain Bacteria; phylum Nitrospirota; class Thermodesulfovibrionia; order Thermodesulfovibrionales; family CALJEL01; genus CALJEL01. Next base: position 12,378 of record CAMTWD010000105.1, read on the forward strand.
TTATGACAATGGCATCAAGGTATCTTGAAAGTGTCCTTGCCGTGTCCTCTATGGTCTCTCCTCTGCCGAGCTGTAGTTCTGAGGGTGTCATATAGACAGGATGTCCTCCCATCTGATAAATGCCCACATCAAAGGATACCCTTGTCCTTGTAGATGGTTTTTCAAAGAGGAGTCCTATGCTCTTACCTATCAAAGGGCATTTTGTTTTATCCACACCTGACTTTAACTCTGTTGCCCTTATGAGAAGTCCGGCAAGCTCATCCTCTTTGAGATCAAGGATTCTTAAAAAGTCCCTTTTCATTGTGCCTTTGATATTACCTCCTCAAGGATATCTATACAGGTATCTATATCCCTTTTCTGCACTGTAAGTGGCGGAGTGAATCTGATAACATTACCAGCTGTGCAATTAAGGAGAAGACCCTTTTCCAGACATAATCTCACGATCTCCCCACAATCAGTAAGGAGCTCCATACCTACAAGAAGGCCCTTCCCCCTGATAGAGATTATTATATCAGGAAACTCCCTTTTGAGGCTATTGAGTTTGTCCATAAGATAAGTCCCCATCCTTCTCACATTGTCAAGTATGAAGCCATCCTCAAGGATCGTCTCAATGGTTGCTATAGCAGCAGCACAGGCAACAGGATTTCCTCCAAAGGTAGAGGCATGACTCCCTGGTGTGAATGCCTTTGAAACCCGTTCAGTTGCCAGTATCGCTCCTATGGGTATTCCTCCTCCAAGACCTTTTGCAAGGGTCATGATGTCCGGTACTATTCCATAGTGCTCATAGGCAAAGAGCCTTCCAGTCCTTCCCATACCTGTCTGGACCTCGTCAAGGATAAGCAATATCCCTGTTTCATCACAGATTCTTCTTACCTCTTTAAGATAATTCTCTGAAGGAACCCGCACGCCTCCTTCACCCTGAATAGGTTCAATCATTACGGCACAGGTATTTTTATCGATGGCCTTTTTTAAGGATTCTATATCGTCAAAGGGGATATATTTAAATCCTGGCAGAAGGGGAGAAAATCCATTGTGAAACTTCTCCTGTGCAGTGGCAGTAAGGGCACCATAGGTCCTTCCATGAAATGAACCGTGACATGTGATTATCTCATATCTGTCAGGTGAGAGAAATTCCTTTGCAAACTTCCTTGCCAGTTTTATAGCCCCTTCATTTGCCTCTGCACCCGAATTGCAGAAGAAGACCTTGTCAGCAAAGCTGTTTTCTACAAGGAGTTTTGCCAGTTTTATCTGTGGCTCTATGTGATAGAGATTTGAGACATGTATGAGCCGTTGGACCTGCTTCTGGACCGCTATCACGACCTTTCTGGGACAGTGGCCAAGGACATTTACTGCAATACCACCAACAAAATCAAGGTATTCTTTTCCGTCTATTCCATAGACCTTTGTCCCGGAACCCTTTCTCAGGACAACAGGATACCTCCTGTAGGTATTCATCAGATACCTTTCCGCTTCCTCAATAAGTCTCTTCTGTTCCATGTAATAGAATAAATCTTCTCTTATGAAAATTCAACACCTAAATTTTTTCTTGAATATTTATGCGTCTTTTGTAATAATGTATAAGATGGGTCTGACATACAGGGATGCCGGCGTAGATATCGAGGAGGCCGAGAGGTTTGTTAATCTGCTAAGGCCTCTTGCAAGGGCCACCTTCAGGCCAGAGGTCGCCTCTGATATTGGGGCCTTTAATGCCCTTTTCAGACTGGATCTTTCTAAATACAAAAGACCCCTTCTTGTAAGCAGTACCGACGGAGTGGGGACAAAACTGAAGATTGCCTTTATGCTCAACAGGCATGATACTGTTGGAATAGACCTCGTGGCCATGTCTGTGAATGATATCCTGACCTGTGGAGCTGAACCACTCTTCTTCCTCGATTACATTGCCACAGGAAGACTCTCCTCTGATAAGGGATTAGAGATTATCAAAGGAATTTCAAAGGGATGTCAGGAGGCTGGCTGTTCCCTCATAGGTGGAGAGACTGCAGAGATGCCCGGTTTTTACAATCCTGATGAATATGACCTCTGTGGTTTTGCAGTTGGTATTGTTGAGGAGGAAGAGGTAATTACAGGAAAGGATATAATGCCAGGGGATCTCCTCATTGGTCTTGCCTCAAATGGTCTTCACAGCAATGGATATTCCCTTGTAAGGAGGATAATCGAGCAAAGGGGTTTAAGGCTTGATCAATACATGCCTGAATTGAAGACTACCCTTGCAGAGGAGCTATTAAAACCTACAAGGATTTATGTGAAGGCCTTTATGGCCCTGAAGAGATCTGGTATCACTGTAAGGGGTATGGCCCATATAACCGGAGGTGGGATAACGGGGAATCTTCCGAGGATCCTTCCAGAAGGTCTCTCTGCTGTTATAGAGAAGGGTTCCTGGGAGATACTGCCCATCTTCCATCTTATTAAAGAGATGGGGAATGTGCCTGAGGAAGAACTCTTCAGGACTTTTAATATGGGGATAGGTTATATTATTATTGTAGCTGAAGGTGATCTTGACAATGCCATAAGCCTTCTTCAGGAGGCTGGTTACAGTCCTTTTAAGATAGGTATTATTGAAAAGGGTAAGAGGGAGGTGAGGTATGTATAAAGTGAGACTCTTTCTTAAGAAGATCCTTACTCCTGTTACAGTTATGATTATACCTCATGCAAGCAGAAGTCCAAGGGCAATAAAGATTCCCTTTTCTTTGATAGTCCTTTCAGTATTCCTCTGGTGTGCTGGGACGATATATGTTATATCGATAGCTGTAAAGACCTATGAATACTATAATATGAAGCAGAGGCTTTCCTACTTTATGAACCAGTTTGTGGAATTGAAGGGAACGATATGGTCCCTTCAAAAGGCAGAGGAGGAGTTCAGGAGACTCTTTTCTCTAAAATCAAAGAGACAGGTCCTTGAGGCTGTGGAGGTTACTGATACAGGTTCTATAGATATAGAGGCCATTAAGGCACAGATTAATGAGACGATAAATACTGTAACAGAGATAAAAAGATATCTTTCAGAACAGAAAGACCTCTATCGTGCCACACCTATGGGATGGCCTGTGAGGGGTGTTATCACCTCAGGGTTTGGTAAGAGGATTCACCCAAGATATGGAGAGGTGGACTTTCATTCAGGCATTGATATATCAGTGCCCATTGGTACAGAGGTAAGGGCAACTGCTGATGGCATAGTGGTATTTTCTGGATGGACACCCGATAGTGGCTATACCATCATCATCAATCATGGGCATGGTTTCAGCACAGCCTATGCCCACAATAAGGAGAATCTTGTAAAGGTTGGTCAGACCGTAAAGAGAGGAGATGTTATTGCCCTCTCAGGTAATACAGGAATCACAACAGGTCCCCATCTCCACTATGAGGTATGGAAGAACGGGACCCCTGTAAATCCGGTAAGTTATCTTAAGGAGAACTTCTGATGTTTACGAAAAAGGAACAGGGTGTTGAGACCGTCATTGGTAAAGAGAGCTTTTTCAAAGGAGAACTCAATTCGAAGGGCACTGTGAGGATTGACGGAGGGTTTGAGGGTAGGATTAATGCAGACTGGGTCATAATTGGTGAACAGGGGAAGGTGAATGGAGATATAACTGCCCGCGGTATAGTTATTGGTGGTAGGGTAGAGGGAAATATCAGGGCCTCGGAGGCAATCGAGATAAAGCATAAGGCACAGGTTTATGGTGAGATCTGCACCCAGAAGCTTTCCATATCCGAGGGGGCTATCTTTGATGGCCATTCCTGTATGCAGTTACCTGAGAAGGTAAAAGGGGATTCAGAAGGTGCATGAACCAACTGTTACCTCGCCACATTTACAGGACGAATATCTCCTTAGAGGAGGCAGAGAGGCTCTGGTTCAATTCTGTTAAGGAAAGAGTTAACCCACTTCCTGAAGAATTAATAAAGACTGAGGATTCAAGAGGAAGGATCACCTCAAGGCCTGTAAGGGCGAGGATAAGCTCACCCTTCTTTCATGCCTCTGCAATGGATGGATATGCCGTGAGATTTTCTGATACATCCATGGCAACAGAAAGGAATCCTGTATTTTTGAGGATCGGCATAGATGCCATAAGACTGGACACAGGAGACCCCCTGCCTGAGGATTTTAATGCTGTGGTCCCTCTGGAGGATGTAAATGTTGTAAAGAGAGACGGGATTGAATTTATTGAACTGAGAGAGGCCCTCACCCCGTGGCAGAATGTGAGGATTGCTGGAGAGGATATAATCGCTGGAGAGCTTATAATCTCTCAAAACGAGATAATCACACCCTTTCACATAGGGGCACTCCTTGCCTCACAGAACAGAGAAATATGGGTAAGAAAGAGGCCCCTTGTGAGTATAATACCCACTGGAGCAGAGATGGTTGATATTACCTCACACCTCGAGGAGGTACTTAAACCAGGGAATCTCATAGAGTTTAACTCCTACTTTCTTGGAGCCCTTCTGGAGGAGACCGGTGCAGTGGTTAAAAGATATCCCACCATACCTGATGACAGGAGTGCCCTTATGGATGTTCTGCGAGATGCCCTCAAAGAGAGTAATCTCATCATGATAATCGGCGGCTCATCCCTTGGGAGGGAAGACTATACACCAGAGGTCATAAAATCCCTTGGAGAGGTTGTGGTCCATGGCGTGAATATAAAACCTGGTAAACCAGTTCTTCTTGTATTTGTAGAGGATAAACCGGTTATTGGAGTTCCGGGTTATCCTGTTTCAGCCTTTATATCCTATGAGCTTTTTGTGAGGCCCGTGATCTACATGATCCAGGGGTGCGATCCGCCCCGTCGCGATGAACTGGATGTAGTACTCTCAAGGAATATCCCTTCGACCCTTGGTCAGGTGGAATTCGTCAGGGTAAAGATAGGCTATGTCTCTGGAAGATACATAGCAACACCCCTTGGAAGGGGTGCTGGGCTGATGAGCTCTCTTGTGAAGGCTGATGGGATCTTAGAGATTCCATCAAGTAGTGAGGGCATTGAGGGTGGCTCAAGCGTAAAGGTGAAACTTTTAAGGAGAAGGGATGAACTCTTAAATACCATCGTCTTTATAGGGAGTCATGATAATACCATAGATCTCCTTGCCAATACCCTCAAGAGGCATTATCCCTCTTACAGTCTTTCCTCAGCAAATGTAGGTTCCATGGGAGGTCTTCTGGCACTTCGGAGGAGAGAGTGCCACATCTCTGGCACTCATCTGCTTGACGAGGAGACAGGTGAATTTAATATCCCCTTTATAAAAAGGATCCTTGCCGGAGAATCCGTGAAGGTTATAAATCTTGTTTACCGACAGCAAGGCCTCATGGTGAAGAAAGGAAATCCAAAGTCCATAAAGGGCTTTCAAGACCTCCTGAGGGAGGATGTGGTATTTATTAACAGGCAGAGGGGTTCTGGCACAAGGCTCCTTCTTGATAAATGTTTAAGAGACCTTGGCATAGACCCTGCTGGTATAAAGGGCTACGATATGGAGGACTTTACCCATATGTCTGTTGCCTCAAAGGTGGCGACAGGGGTTGCTGATGCTGGGCTGGGCATTTATTCAGCAGCAAAGGCCTTTGATCTGGATTTTATTCCAGTGGCAGAGGAGAGGTATGACCTCCTTATCCTTGAAGAGTATCTTCATCTTCCCATGATAAGGGCCCTTATTGATATTGTGAGAGAGGATAGGGAATTCAGAAGAGAGGTAGAGGCCCTTGGAGGTTATGATACAAGGGATATGGGAAAGGAGATATTATAGGGAGAGGTCTTTCAGGGTTGGCAATTCAGTGAGATCCTTTAACCCAAAGTATTCAAGAAACTCCTTTGTGGTTCCATAGAGAAAGGGTCTTCCTGGTGCCTCCTTTTTACCAACTATCTTTATGAGCCTCTTCTCTAAGAGGGTCTTGATAGCGCCATCAGAACTTACTCCTCTGATCTCATCTATCTCAGCCTTTATAACAGGTTGTTTATAGGCAATAATGGCAAGGGTCTCAAGGGCTGCCATGGAGAGTCTCTGCTGGGAGGCGGATCTTTTCATCCTTTTGACCCATTCTGAATATACAGGATTTGTAATCATCTGATAACCGCCTGCAATCTCCTTGATAATAAAGCCACCATCTCTCTGTTCATACTCCCTCATCAGGTCATCCAGTATGGTCCTGATCTCCTCCTCTGGGAATCCCGTTATCTCCTTTATAAAGGAGATGGTCACAGGTTCTCCACAGGAGAAGAGAAGTAGCTCTACAATGTCTCTCTTCTGTTTTGAATCCATGATTTAATAATTAATATACCACAGAATGGTTTAAAGGGTGAAAGACAGGGGGATTACTTGATTGGCTTTTTTGCTATAATATTAACGATGGATTATATAAAGTTTTACAACTTAAAAGAACACCCCTTTTCAAATGTGGTGGAAAGCAAATTCTACTACAAGAGCAGACAGCACGCTGAGGCGATTGTAAAACTGAGGCATGCCATTGACATGAAAAAGGGTCTTTCCGTTGTAATAGGGGATGTGGGTACAGGAAAGACCACCCTTGCCAGGAGGCTTCTTGAAGAACTGGATGAGGAAAGATATGAGGCTGCCCTCCTTGTGGTTATCCATTCATCTGTGAGCTCTGACTGGTTGTTGAAGAAGTTTGCAATACAACTGGGTGTTCAGGATGTAAAGGATGACAGGATAGAGATCCTGGGACAGATTTATAAGAGACTTCTGGAGATAAATGAAGAGGGGAAGATTGCTGTTGTCCTTATCGACGAGGTGCAGATGCTTAAGACAAAGGAGCTCATGGAGGAATTCCGTGGACTTCTAAATATGGAACTCCCTGATGGGAAGATGGTGAACTTCATCTTTTTCGGTCTTCCCGAACTTGACCAGATCCTCAACCTTGATGAGCCATTAAAACAGAGGGTGAGCACCCGGATTACCCTCAGACCCTTTACAGAGGAGGATACAAGGGAATACATAATGCACAGACTGAGGGTCGCAGGGGGTGAGAGGAAGATCTTTAATGATGAGGCCATTACGATGATTTATAAATATTCAAAGGGTGTTCCAAGGCTTATTAATACCATCTGTGACAATGCCCTTCTTGAGGGATTTTTGAGAAAGAGGCACGAGATTGATGGATCTATTATAAAGACTGTGGCTGTTGACCTTGGCCTCAATTCTGAATAGAGGTTATTATCCTTTCTATCTGGAGTGTTATCTCGTTATTTTTTAGTCTTACATATATCATTGAGGGATACCATAAACCGGCATCTCTGTAAAATTGAGGCCTGCTGTAATCAATCCTCACTGCCTCACTTAGTGGTGAGGTAAGATTCGGGAACTCTATCTCCTGTAGGAGGGGTAGGTGGTTTTTGTCAAGATATACCTTTTTCCATGAATTTCTGACAAGTATAAGGTCTTCACTTAATTCTATCTCCCTCTCCTTTATATCCCACCAGAGAAGACAGGACCTGAGGGCCTTCATGAGAAGGAGGGCCTTATCATCGGATATCCTTTTGCCTTCTGTGGTTATCTCTCCGTTTTTTAATCTTATCTCTGATATCAGGAATCCCATGGAATAGACCCTGAGTTCAGAGTCCTCTCCTTGAATCGTCATAGAGGCACTTCCCTTTAACTCCTCATCACCTTTTTTGAAGTGAATGGAAAAGAGAAATTTTATTGAACTGATGGAATCAAGCTTATTCAGATACTCCTCAAGGCCTGTGTCTGTGAGAGGGGGAGGCTCTATCCTCTGATGACGAGGTAATCCCTGGACGCATCCCGGGCTGATAATCGCCAGAAGGAGAAGCCATACAAGAGGCCTAAAAGAGATATTCCATAGCCTCTCTGACATCCCTTACTCCTATAATCTGCATGGAGATATTCCGAGGTAGCCTGAGCTTTTCAGCATTTGCCTTTGGTATAATAGCCCTCTTAAAGGCTATCTTCTGGGCCTCTTTGATCCTCAGGTCTGCCTGGCTTACTGCCCTTATCTCACCTGAAAGTCCTATCTCACCAAATACTATTGTATGGGGATCAACGGGAATCTCCTTCTGTGAGGAGGTTATGGCAGAGACTATGGCGAGGTCAGCTGCTGGTTCCATTACCCTGAGCCCTCCCACTACATTCACGAATATATCCATTCCGAGAAGGGGTATTCCAGCCTTCTTCTCAAGCACTGCTATGAGGAGGTTCACCCTGTTGGGATCAACTCCAATGGATGTCCTTCTGGGAACTCCAAAGGTGGCTGGAGATACCAGTGCCTGGAACTCCAGAAGGATGGGTCTTGTGCCTTCTATACTTGCAGTGATCACTGTGCCAGTGGCATCCTCAGGTCTTTCTGATAAAAAGAGTTCAGAGGGATTCTCCACTTCTTTGAGCCCCTCATCAGTCATCTCAAATACCCCTATCTCATTGGAAGAGCCGAATCTGTTCTTTATTGCCCTCAATATCCTGAAGGAATATCCCTTCTCACCCTCGAAATATATAACTGTGTCCACTATATGTTCAAGAACCCTTGGGCCGGCTATTGAGCCGTCCTTTGTAACATGACCTATAATGAAGACAATGGTCCCTGTCTTCTTTGCAAAGAACATGAGTTGCTGGGCAGATTCCCTCACCTGACCAACAGAGCCAGGTGCAGAGGGAAGGTTTTCCGAGTACATGGTCTGTATGGAATCAATGACCACAACAGGAGGTTTGAGCCTTCTGGCAGTGTCGATTACGATTTCCAGGCATGTCTCGGATTGAAGTAGTATATTCTCTGAATCTATATTTAATCTCTCAGCCCTCATCTTTATCTGCTCAAGGGATTCCTCTCCTGACACATAAAGAAGGGCAGTATCTGTTACCTCGCCACTAAGTGATGTGGAAAGTCCCTTTAATGCCTGCAGTAAAAGGGTGGATTTTCCTATTCCAGGATCACCACCGATAAGTATCAATGAACCTGCAACAGCCCCTCCTCCGAGAACCCTGTCAAATTCTTTTATACCAGTGGATAGTCTCTTCTCCTTAATTGTCTGGATTGTTCTCAGGGATTGGGGTGTTGAGCCTGGAACTGTTACATCGCCACCAGCTCCTCTTTTCTCTACAGCCCTGAACCCTCCTTGGTGGCGAGGTAACCCTCGTGAGACCTCCTCTACAAGGGTATTCCATTGACCGCAATCAGGGCATCTACCAAGCCATTTTGGAGATATATATCCACAGACCTGACATTGATAAAATACTGCCGGCCTTTTCATTACTTAGTATTCAGGATCCCCATTCCCCTGCCAGGGTATAGGGCATTCTTAATTGCCTTCTTAAGAAATTCCTTTGCTATCCTGACAGCCTCGAGGGTGTTTTTTCCGAGTGCAAGGTTTGCCGTTATGGCTGCGGAGAATATACACCCTGTTCCATGAAATTCACCAGGAAACTTTTCAGAATCGAAAAGCTCAAACTCACCATCATAAAAGAGATCCACAGCCCTCTCTTCTAAATGCCCACCTGTTATTATAACAGCCTCTGGACCCATTTTCTTAATCTCCTTACAGGCCTGTTTCATCTCTTCAATCTTATCAATCCTTATTCCAGTAAGGAGTGATGCCTCATAGATATTAGGTGTTACAATCTTTGCAAGACTGATCAATCTCTCCCTTAAAAAATCAAGTCCTCCCTCTTCAAGAAGGCTCACACCTGTTGAGGATACTGTTACGGGATCTATAACGAGATTGCTGAGGGAATATCTCTGCACGGCCCACTGGATGACCTCGAGATTCTCCTTACTGTAGAGCATACCTGTTTTCAGGCTGTCAGGCCTTATGTCTTCAAGAAGCACCCTTAACTGACTTTCGAGTGCCTTTGCCTCTACAGGAAATATCTCCTCAACCCCGGTGGTATTCTGACATGTTATGGCTGTCACTGCAGAAAGGCCGTGAAGACCGAAATATTGAAATACCCTGAGGTCTGCCTGAAGTCCTGCACCCCCGGTTGGGTCAGAGCCTGCTATGGTGAGGCATATCCTCACTGTTACTTCGCCATGATTATGTATTTGGTGGCGAAGTAACAGTAGGTGGCGAGGTAACAGTTGAGGTGATGACCTTATATCCTGCTTTTGTTATAGCATCAATCAGGTCTTCAACTGTTACTTCGCCACCAAACTCTTTACAGTTATCGCAAATTACCTTTGCAGAACCTATCTGGACATCAACGGCCCTGACGCCCTTTACAGTTTCAAGGGCCTTTTTCACCCTTGCTATACAGTGCTGACAACTCATCCCTTCAATCTTCAAGGTGATCTCCATTTCAGACCCCCTGACTGTTACTTCGGGGGTACACAGGGGGAACATTCGTTCCCCCCTGTGAGACCTCCGACTGTCACTTCGCCACTAAGAAATTAGGTTGATATGTTAGAATAGGTAAAGTTCTCTCTTTATGTCAATATGCCAGCAATTGGTGGCGAAGTAACAGTGGAACTCAATGAAGGATTTCGGAAGGCCCTTTCCCTGATGGAGGATTCCAGCAGACACATCCTCATCACTGGAAGGGCTGGCACTGGTAAATCAACACTCCTTGAGTATTTTAGAAATCATACCAGAAAGTCTGTTGTTGTCCTTGCTCCCACAGGTGTTGCTGCCCTGAATGTGAAGGGCCAGACCATCCATTCCTTCTTCAGGTTTAAACCTGATATAACACCCTCTACAGTAAAAGGGGTGAGGCCATCAAATAAAGAGATATACAAAAGGATTGATACCATTGTGATCGATGAGATCTCCATGGTAAGGGCTGATCTGCTGGATTGCATTAATGAATTCTTGAAGATTCATGGAAGAAGAAGGGGTATACCCTTTGGAGGCATACAGATGGTCTTTATAGGAGACCTCTATCAGCTTCCACCTGTGGTGACATCGAGGGAGAAGGCCCTCTTTAACGAGTATTATGAAAGTCCTTATTTTTTCAGCTCTAAGGCATTTCAGGAGATAGCAACTGTTACCTCGCCACTAGGCACTGTTACCTCGCCACCCACTGTTACCTCGCCACCAATGGAGTTTATAGAACTTGAGAAGGTCTACAGACAGAAGGACGAAGAATTTTTGAGGATATTGAATGCCATAAGGAATAACACAGTTACTGATGATGATCTCAGGATATTAAACAGCAGATGCATACCCCAAACCGCTACCTCGCCATCCTTTGATACAGGAGATAAGTTTTATATATCTCTTACCCCCACAAACACCCTTGCTGAGGAGATAAACAGGGAAAGGCTCGAGAGGCTCAAAGGAAAGGAATATCACTACACTGGTTATTATGAAGGCGAATTTACTGAAAAGGACCTTCCAGCACCTTTAAATCTCTCTTTAAAGATAGGTGCCCAAGTGATGCTCCTTAATAATGATCCAGATGGCAGATGGATTAATGGAAGTATCGGAAGTGTTGTGGATATATCAAAGGACAGAGAAGGGGATGATGTTATATGGGTAAGACTTGAAGGTGGAGAGGTCGTTGAGGTAACCCCCTATAGATGGGAGATGTATGAATTCTCCTATGATAAGGATTCAAAGAGTATTGTATCCCACACAGTGGGTATTTATGTCCAGTATCCCCTGAGACTTGCCTGGGCAATCACGATTCACAAGAGTCAGGGACTCACCTTTGACAGGGTGATAATAGATATAGGGAAAGGAACATTCTCCCACGGTCAGCTTTATGTGGCCCTGTCAAGGTGCAGATCCCTTGAAGGTCTTGTTCTTAAACGACCCATCGAGAGGAAGCACATACTCATGGATAGAAGGGTTGTAAGATTTATTACAGATTACCAGTACAGGCTCTCAGAAAGAGATCAGCCTCTTTTAGAGAAGATCCAGAGGCTTGAGAAGGCAATTCAGGAAGGAAGACCGGTTGAGATCGTCTATCTAAAGTCAAAGGATGAGAAGTCAAAGAGGGTGGTGATCCCTTTTGAGGTAAAGGATATGGATTTTAATGGAAAGGTCTTCAAGGGTCTCAGGGCCTTCTGCACAATGAGAAATGATGAAAGGATATTTAATGTGGAGAGGATACTGGAGATAAGGTAACTCTTACCTCGCCACTGGAACTGTTACCTCGCCACTAAGTTCCTTATGGTCTTGGAAGGATTGTAAAGGGTTTATGGGTCTGAAGTATCTTATAATAAATTCTTAAGTAATCTTCCACCATCCTGTCAGCGGTAAAATTCCTTTCCACATGTTCCCTGCACCTTTCTGGTTTGATCTCTTTTAGGTACTTTAATCTTTCTACCATCTCTTCAATCATATTCTCTACAGAGACGATAAACCCTGTAACACCATCAACGACTATCTCTGGGACTGATGCCCTTCTGGGTGCAATTACAGGGGTTCCGCATGCCATTGCCTCTATCATCACGAGTCCGAAGGGTTCTCGCCATTGAATGGGGAAGAGCATAGCCTTTGCCCTTTTAAGCCATGAGACCTTTTCTTCAAACTCCACCTCACCCACAAAGGTAACCTCCTCTCCATCAATGAGAGGCCTCACCTTTGTCTCAAAGTATTCCCTATCAACAGGATCAACCTTTGCAAGGATAACGAGTCGCTCCTTTGCCTTTTTTGCGATCTCTATAGCTTCGACTATCCCCTTTTCATGAGATGCCCTTCCAAGAAATATAAGGAAGTCATCTTTTTTATCAGAAAAGGGATACCTCTCCACCTCTATCCCATTGTAAACAGTTCCTACATAATTTGCCTCAGGCAAGGGTATCCTCTGGTCATTGCTTATGGAGATATGATAGCATCTTCTCACCCTTTCACATCGTTCATATAATCTTTTTAGCTCCGGTAAATCGAGCCTTCCATGAAGGGTAAAGACAAAGGGCTTATCAGTCAGCTCTGTAATCCATGGATAAGGAAAGACATCAGGTCCAAAATGGCAGTGGATGATATCAAATTCATCCACCATCTCGAGGACCTTGGCAGATTGAAGGAACTCTATCCTCCATATATCCTTCTGGGGCATACCCCTCATGGGTTTATCAATCGTGGATATGAGTCTTTGAGGAGAGATAGAGTCTCCTGTGGCAAAAAGGGTTATATCATGACCTCTTTTATGAAGTCCTTCCATGAGATTTGCTACAACGAGTTCAACGCCTCCGTATCTTGGTGGAGGAACCCGTTCAATAACAGGTGCTACAAGGGCAATCCTTAGTCTCTCCGGTATCTTCCCATTTTGGGTAGGATTATTTTTTATCATTTCACCCCCTCCTTATGTTACTTTGAATTAGGTCTTCTCGATTAATTCTCTATAAATCTCCTCATATTCATCCACCATTCGTCTTACAGAGAACCTCTCTTCTACAAGTCTTCTACAATCTACCCTCTCTATTGTGTGGATCTTCAAGACGGCCTCTTTAGCCTCTTCAATGGAAGTCACAACAAATCCTGTCTTTCCATCCTTTATAACCTCTGGGATTGCCCCTTTATTGAAGCCAATTACAGGGGTTCCGCATGCCATTGCCTCTATCATCACGAGTCCGAAGGCCTCCTCCCATCTAACAGGCATAAGGAGTGCAAGGGCATTCTTTAACAATTCCACCTTTTCCTCAAAATTAAGTTCACCCTTCACTATCACACTGCTACCGTCCTGCATGGAAAGTATCTCCTCCCTGTAGAACTCCTCAAATTCCCTTCTTATCTCACCAGCCAGCACAATGGGGATCTTCAATTCCTTTGCAATCCTGATGGCTATGTCAGGTCCTTTATAGGGAGAAAAGGTTCCAAGGAAGAAGAGATAATCACCTCTTTTTGCTGAAAAAGGAAACCTTTCCACATCAATGCCATGATAGACTGTCCTGATATAATTGAGATAAGGGGCAAGCCCCCTCTGGGCATTGCTGATGGAGACAAAGGGCCTATCCCTGAATGCCCGGGCAAGGGACTCCGGTTGTGGTGGTAAAGAGCTGTGGAGTGTGGTTATCACTGGAGTCTTTATCAATGGGGTGATAACAAGGGGCACAAAGCCATTGTGATTATGAAGGATATCGAATTCCCTACTCAGTCTTCCCACCATCTCTGCCTCAATGATGTCATATTCAAGGTTATCCCATTTAAAGGATCCAAGGGTCTCGTAAAGATTCTTTTCAGTAATGGCGATCAACCTGGCAGAGGTCTTTGAATCCCCTGATGCAAAGAGGGTAACCTCATGCCCTCTTCTCACTAATTCCTCTGCTATATGACTTACAATCAATTCTGTGCCACCGTATCTTTCAGGAGGTAGGGGCTTCCACAGGGGTGATATTATGCCAATCTTCATCTTTCTTTCCATTGAAGAGATTGGTCTTCTTGTCCTCCTTTGCAAAAGATTTATGCAACACTGAAAAGCCCTTTAATGCCCAGAGGGATGGAAGGTATATAAGGAGATTGAGAAAGGCAACGACTGACCACAGGGGTTTTCCCTTAATAAGGGCTATAACACCCAGAAGCAGACTCAAGGCGATCATAATAAATTCAGTCTTCGCCTCCCTTATATACCACAAGATATCTTTCTTCTCGAGCATCTTTGGTGTCCTCCAGAATCCCATCCTAGGTTTTATAAGACAGAGTAACCATGCAACGGACATGGGAAAGGTGATGGACAGAAATGAAAGGAATGCATATATCCCTTTTAAGATTGATATGCCAAGCACCCTCGGTAGAACTACTACAAGACCGAGAGCCCTGCTCAATAAAAATGCCACATAAGGTCCTGCAGTAGCCTTTGCGAGGCTATTGGGAAGATTAAAGATAATCCCGCAGGCCACTAAGAAGAAGGGGATGAGGAGATTGTTGAACCATATCGTATTTGAC
>CAMTWD010000106.1:0-4030 GCA_947085365.1 uncultured Nitrospirota bacterium
CAAATAGTAGGAGGATGAAATGAAAAAGATACTCGTTGGTATAGATGGCTCACAGGCATCAATCAATGCACTTAAGTACGCTGTTAAAATAGCAAAGCTTATAGGCGCCGAGATCCTCGCAGTAAATGTGATAAATGAACCTTCTTACAGGGAGTATTATAGGGATCTGAAAGACAGATTAGAGGCAGAGGCACAGGAGATTCTTAATAAGGCAAGAGCCATTATTGATAAAGAAGGCGTTGTCATAAAGACACAGGTTGATCTGGGCTCTCCTGACGATGTGCTTGCCGAGATAGCAAAGAAGGATGAAGAGATTTCGATGATTGTCATGGGAGCAAGCGGAAGGGGCAGAGGGTCTAGGATACTCGTCGGCAGCAAGACGCAGGCAATTGTAAACAGGGTTGGCAGTGACCTCCCATGCCCTGTTGTTGTTGTTCCGGGGATGTCCGAGAAATTTCTCGAAAGGATATAGGCAGAACATCGTATTTAACAAAAAAGGCTGGAGACGATATTGTCTTCAGCCTTTTTGCTCTATTATCTTCTGAATTGTGGTTTAGCTTCTATCTAAGGCATTTCAAAAAGATATGGGAATTATTATCCTGCTCGGCTGGGCTTCTACAGAAAGGTCAGGGAAGTGGTGGTTGAAGATTTCAACCAGCAGCAGTTGATCCTCGCTCGCCATGCAGTCGGCCAGATAGAAAACAGATTCAACATATTAATTCTTTCCGGTTAGGACGCCGTCTCAGGGTAATAAACCATGGAATAAAAGATTTACAAAACCTAACTGTTACTTCGGGGTACACAGGGGGGAACATTCGTTCCCCCTGTGAGACCCCCACTGTTACCTCGCCACCAATTGTCCCAGAAGATGAAAAACAGGTAAAAGTAGATCTTTGGAAGAACTCATCACTTCCCAACAGGTAAAATGGTAAATCTTCAAAAAAAAGATTTCTATCTTCTCTGTTATGATACTTGATAGAATGGTGAATATACTGGATGTATTCTTTAAATTCAAGAGGGTGGATACAATGTCCTAACCAACAACCGGGAATATTCATTCTCCTTGTGTACCCCCGACTGTTACTTCGCCACTAAGACTGTTACTTCGCCACTGATCTTGACAATATCTTCAGTATCAGAGGAGCCATGAGGGTAGTAACTGCCACAACGAAGATGATGACTGCATAAAGGGTATCGTCATATAATCTGGCCTGTCTTCCAAACTCAGCAAATATCAGCCCTACCTCTCCCCGGGGCAGCATAGAGAAGCCTATCAAGAGCCTCTCCTTTGTGTTTTTGCTTACGAGGAA
This sequence comes from uncultured Nitrospirota bacterium, assembly GCA_947085365.1. Lineage (GTDB taxonomy): Bacteria > Nitrospirota > Thermodesulfovibrionia > Thermodesulfovibrionales > CALJEL01 > CALJEL01. The sequence continues at coordinate 1,311 of CAMTWD010000106.1, forward strand.
GCCTGAGAATACCTTTCCTACAATTGCCACTACTGTTATGATGAGGGCCATTGTCCAGAAGCCTGTAGAGGTGAAGTCAATTGCCCTCAGGTTGAGGTTGAGGCCTACATATACAAAAAATATAGGTGTTAGGACCCAGACGAGAGGGAGGATAGAATGTTCTATCTTTTTGGCCATCCTTTCGTCGGTCTTTATAAAGAGTGCAAAAGGAAGGGTGAATCTTCTTGAGAGGGCGAGGCCTGCTGTGAATGCACCCAGTATCTCTGGAGAACCTATTTCGTGAGCCAGGAAGGCGAAGAAGAAGACCAGGGCAAGTATAGCAGGTGGAATGAAATCCATGGTTCCGAGCCTTTTTGAAAGGAACTGGATTACCTTTGAGAGCAACCTTGCAAGGATTGGGGAGAGGATGAAGAATGAGGCTATGTAGATGGTAAGCAGTAGGAGGGCCTCCAGATGAACGGTGCCTTCTTTGGAGAATTCGTAGAGTCCAGCGAGGACTATAACTCCGAAGATATCATCGAGGACTGCGGCACCAAGGACTATCTGGGCAAATCTATCCTTCATCTTACCCAGGTCTTCCAGCACCCTTACAGTTATACCTATACTGGTGGCTGTAAGGGTCCCTCCAATGAATAGGGAGGTAAGGAATGGAAGCTTAAATATATAATAACTTACGAGAAAGCCGAGGATCATTGGGGCAAATGCCCCTACAGAGGCGACCACGAAGGCATGGATCCCCACTTTTCTTAGCTGATGTATGTCTGCCTCCAGGCCCACATGGAAGAGGAGCAGAATCACCCCGATCTCTGCGAGGATTTTGATTATATCATTAACATCAATTAAGCCAAGGAGACTCTTTCCAAGAAGTATTCCCACGAAGATCTCTCCAAGCACCGGAGGTATACCTATTTTGCCAAGGAGATCTCCTATTATCCTGGCAGAAAAAAGGATTATGGCTAAGTAGAGCAATATATTATGTACTTCCATATCTAAAATCGTTCCTTACTGTGACTTTGCCATCTCATTTAGTGACGAGGTAACAGGTCAATATATTATCAATTGCTTTTGTGGGTTTGTCAAGCATAAGAAGAATAAGCTGAAGGCAGAAGTTCTGGATCGGGGATTAGGAGTGAGGGATTGAAACATAATTTCCAAACGCCTACCGCACTGTTACCCCAAAGTTAGGCTGAAGGCGTTAGATAGGCTTAAGGCTGAAGATAAAGAAAAAACAGAATTAGTTTTGCTTTTTGTTTTTTTCTTCAGCCTACCGCCTTCAGCCTGTGTGATGTTTCAATCCCTCATAGGTAGGCTCGAAAGACATTTTTGGTCGCAAAATCAAGTAGTTGTCGTTTTCAAAGAACGATAAGTTGCTGGGTTACGGATTTTAGATAGACAAATCTGCATTTTTAAAATCAAGTTATCCCCCTGTTGTTTTAAATACCTCTCAAAAAAAGCTGTTCTGTATCAGGCGGTATAGGAGGCGTTTTATCTGGATTATCTATCCATCTCCATAAGTCCATAGGATAGGAAAGTTTTTTCTGTAAGATTAATCTTGCCTGTTGAGGCTCCTTTTTTCAAATCTTATTTTGGACAGATGTGTGGTAAAATAAAAGATGAAACCAAAGAGGTATATTGTTTGGTCAACGGAGAAGGAGCTGGATTTAAACGATCCCTATCTCAGAAGATGGTATATCCTTCAGGTTCTTACTCATGGGAGAGCAGAAGATGTTGCCTCGCTTAACTGGGATGAGATAAAAGAACTTCTTCCAGAACTGAATCTGCCAGAGGTTGTTAAGAATTTATGGGAAGATTATTTTAATGCTAAAAGGTAAAGGAATAATTACAAATCTGCAGAGAGAGATTCTTAAGCTCTTTTCAACCCTTTCAGATAGTCAATTCTTTTATCTTACTGGTGGGACAGCCCTTTCTGAGTTTTATTTAGCCCACAGAAAGTCCTATGATCTTGACCTATTCAGTGTTGAGAGGGGTATAATCCTCCCTTTTTCCCGTGTGTTAGAGGATGAATTGAAAAAGAGGTTCAGAGTAAATGTAATTCGGAGGCTTGAATCCCTTGTAGAAATGGAGGTTCAGGGTTTTAACGAAGCAACACGGATTCAATTGGCGATAGATTCTCCGGCAAGGTTTGAAGATCCAGTAGACTCAGATATAGGAATTAAAATAAATGATTATAAAGATTTAATTGTGGATAAGCTTCTTGCCTTTTATGGAAGAGCTGAGGCAAGGGATGCTGTTGACCTGTTTTTTATTCTTCAGAGAGAGGGATTTCAGAAGCTTGTAGAACTTGCAAAGCAAAAAGATCCTGGATTTGATCTTTACTGGTTTGCTATTGCCCTGGAAAGAGTCAAGAGTCTCCCTGATGAAATAGAAAGATGGCCTGTGGATATGCTTATAAGACTTAATGCAAAAGAGATAAAGGCTCTATTTACAGGGATCATTTACCAGATTATGGAAGAGATAAAGCTTAAAGGACCTAAGAGTTAACTTCAGTGGCGTAACACTTAAAAGCAAAAGATTATCTAAATCTGATATAATAAGGCTGGATAAGATGGTATGCTAAGAAAGGAGGTTTTTTATGATTATAATTGCTGAGAACCTCAATACCCGCAACAAGTCCTACATGAGTGCCCTGAAGTCAAGGGAGAGGGAGACTGTGGCAGGTGCTGGTCTTGATGCAGCTGTCGTTGATGTATTGGATGAAG
>CAMTWD010000107.1:0-8428 GCA_947085365.1 uncultured Nitrospirota bacterium
AAAATTATGATCTAACCAATACCCCATTCCGGGGACATGGAATTTTGATCTAACACTGGGTCGGCATTGGTCTAATAAATAGAAAGGTGAGCCACTGCCCTTTTACACCCATCCGGGTAGATTTGAATTGCTTATAGGTTTATTAATAAAAACTATCGCATCAGGGCTTGACAATAATAATTCTAATTTGATAATCTTTCTTAAGAAAGAATTATGGAAAAATACAAAAATATAGGCTTGAAGCTCACACCCCAGAGGCTGGCGGTTCTTCAGTATCTGGAGGGGAATAAAACCCATCCCTCGGCAGAGGATATATATAGGGCCCTGAAGAGGAGGTTTCCCACGATCTCCTTTGCCACTGTATATAACATACTCGAGGCCCTTAAAGAGAAGGGTCTTGTTCAGGAACTGAATATAGACCCCCAGAAAAAGAGGTTTGACCCTGATACAAGCCTTCATCACCACCTGATCTGTACGGAGTGTGGAAAGGTGGTGGATCTAAATATTGAGTACACTCCCAGAATTACTGATAAAGAGGCGGAGGGTTTTATGATAAAGAAGGTGCATATGGAGTTTTATGGAATATGTCAGGATTGTCGATCCGGAAAATAATAAGATTTGCCTTAAAAGAGAAGTTATTAGCTCCTGTATTAAATCTCAGGAGGTTTACATCACAGGGGTGAGAGGTATGAGGAATTCAATAGACGGTAGGGCCTTCGGCTCTACAGGGAGTCTTTGACTCCTAAAAATTAAAATAATAGGGAGGTATATGTCATGAGTGAAATCTGTTGTGGTTTAAAGGTTGGGCAGGATGTTCCTGATTTCAAACTCGAGACATACGAGCCATCAAAAGGAGACTTTGGAGAGATAAGCCTTGAGACACTTAAGGCAAACAAAAAGTGGACGATCCTTTTCTTCTACCCTGCTGATTTTACCTTTGTCTGAGCCACTGAGTTTGCTGCTCTGGCAGAGCAGTATGAAAGATTCAAGAAGATGGGTGCAGAGGTGATAACAGTAAGTACAGACACAAAGTATGTGCATCTTGCATGGCAGAGAGAAGAGAAAATGCTTAAGGATGTGAAATATCCAATGGGATCAGACCCTACAGGGAAGGTAGCAAGGATGTTCGGCGTATATGACGAGGCGACAGGGCTTGCATTAAGAGGAACATTTATAATCAGTCCTGAAGGCAAGCTCCTCAATTCAGAGGTCAATTACTACAACATGGGTAGAAACATCGATGAACTGATGAGGAAGTTTAAGGCAAACCTCTACCTTTCAAGACATACCGATGAGGGTTGTCCTGCGAAGTGGAAAGAGGAAGGGGACAAGACACTCAAGCCCTCTGCAAAGATGGTGGGCAAGGTTTATGAGGCTTATGAAGGATAATAAAGGCGCCCTTGCACCTCGGAGGTGCAGGTTTCAATAATTGAAGGAGGTGAAAAAATGGCAAAGAGGCTACAGGTTTATAAATGTGAGATTTGTGGTCACATAGTTGAGGTAATTCATGAAGGCACTGGAGGGCTGGTATGTTGTGGGCAACCGATGAGATTATGTGAAGAGAACACAGTGGATGCCTCAAGAGAGAAGCATCTGCCTGTTATTGAGAAGATCGAAGGAGGCTATAAAGTAAAGGTGGGTTCTGTTGCCCATCCCATGGAGGAGAAACACTATATTGAATGGATAGAACTTCTGGCTGATGGCAGGGCCTACAGGGAATTTCTAAAACCTGGTCAGGCACCGGAGGCAGTATTCAGGATCGAGGCTGTGGAGGTATCAGCAAGGGAGTATTGTAATCTCCATGGCCTATGGAAGAGATAGGAGGGGGTTATGCCATTAGTCTGGAGTGATGAATTGGTTAGCGGGATAAAGGAAATTGACGACCAGCACAAGGAGATTTTCAGGAGAATTAACGAATTGCAGGATGCTGCTAAGGAAGGGAGGGGGAGGGAATATATAAAGGAGCTGGTGGATTTTCTGGACGACTATGTTGCAACCCATTTTTCAGCAGAGGAAGGGTTGATGAAAAAGTATAATTACCCAATGGCAGAGCTCCACATTAATCAGCACAGATACCTGACCAGGAGATTTGAAGAGATAAAAGAGGAGCTCTCCACTGGCCATAAACTCATTGCCACAATAATGGCCCATTCTGTTCTGGGTATGTGGTGGGTAGAGCATATCCTGAAGATCGATAAACCCTTAGTAGCTTATATCCGAGAGAAGATATCTGAAGGAGGTTAAAAGAGGTTTAAAAGGAGGTTAAGATGGAGACGAAAACAAAGATATTAAAAGAATATGTTTGTCAGCAGTGCGGATACATCTATGATCCTAAAAAGGGAGATAAAAAGAATAAGATTCCACCGGGTGTGCCATTCGAGGAACTACCCGGTGATTATAAATGTCCGCTTTGCGGAGTCCCTAAGACGAGGTTTTCGCCAATGCTTGACTGATTGGTGGCGAAGTAACCAGTGGAGGTGTTGAATATGTGCATGGATTATAAGGTAACTTGTGAATGCGGTAGATATACCGCAAGTTTCAGCTTCAGGGATAATCTTATGCCACCAGAGGTTGTTAATAGACTCTACTGTCCTGAATGCTCAAGGGATGTGGATTTTGATCCCGCAAGGATGATTATTGACAATGGATGGATAATTGAATATGATATGGATGTGGCAAGATTTGCAGGAAGGGTCTTACCTGTAAAGGATCTTACGCCAGAATATATATTTGACCAGGGTTACTGCACATGGAGAGGACTTTACCCACTGGACTATATAGACTCTGTCAGAGAAAGGCAGAGGATTACAGAGCTTTCAAGGCAGGATCCTAAGAGATACCTCGAGGAATTAAAGGAATGGGGTATCAAGAGGATGGAACGCCTTAAGGCAGAAGGATGGAGGAAGGCAAATGGAGGAGAAAAGATATGGATATAAAGAAAAACCAGCCTGTATAGAATTGCAGGAGCCATTTCCAGAGTTTCTCACCTGTCCAAAGTGTGGTGAGGATGTGGAGATATGGACTGATGAGGAGGAGACACATTGTAATTCTTGTGGATACCATCTCTTCAGAAAGGAGTCTATTCTTCATTGACCACAGAGGGTGGTTTAAAAGTCCTTTATAATTAAAGGAGATTTTATGGCAAGTAAGGAGTTGCTTGACAAACTCAATGAGGCAATTTCAAGGGAACTTCAGGTAAGTGTCCAGTACATCTGGCAGCATGTGATGGTTAAGGGTATTAATGCTGAGTCTGTTGGTGGGGTCTTTAAAAAGATAGCAATCACCGAGATGAGGCATGCAGAGGAGATCGCTGAGAGGCTTGACTATCTTGGCGGTGTGCCCACAACGAAACCAGCACCCATAACAGTTGGCACTTCAATGAAAGAGATGCTCCAGATAGACAAAAAGGCAGAGGAGGAGGCCATTGCCCTTTACAAGGAGATTATAAGACTTGCTGAAAAGGAAGGGGATGTGGTAACAAAGAGACTCTTTGAGGGTATCCTTGCTGATGAGGAGGAGCATCACAATCAGTTCTCAACACTTCTTGAGGAATGAGTGGTGATAAATTGGTGAGAAAGTAACAGTTTAGTGGCGAGGTAACAGTTTGGTGGTGAGGTAATAGTGGGGAGGGAAGAGGCAAAAAATAAGAGGAGGTGGATATGAAGCCAGTTGAATTAAGGAATGGAGTATACTGGGTTGGTGCTATTGACTGGGCTGTAAGGGATTTTCACGGATATATAACCCCGAGGGGGACAACATATAATAACTATCTCATCCTTGATGATGAGATAACCCTTGTGGATACCGTGAAAGAGGATTTTGCTGATATAACCATAAAAAATATCAAGGCAATTACTGACCCCTCAAGGATCAAACATATAGTCGTAAATCACATAGAGAACGATCATGCCTCAGCCCTTGATAGGGTAAAGGCCCTCTGTCCTGAGGCAGATATCTATATAACTGAAAGGGGCAAGAAGGGGATTGAGAGGTTCTTTGATATCTCTCGCTGGGATATAAAGACCGTAAAGACAGGTGATACATTAAAAATAGGCAAAAGGACTTTACTCTTTATTGAGACACCCATGCTTCACTGGCCTGATTCTATGATGACCTATATAAAGGAAGATAAGATTCTGATCAGCCAGGATGCCTTTGGACAGCATCTCGCCTCTTCGGCAAGATTTGATGACGAATACATCACCTGTGAATCCATGTCTGAACTTGAGGATGCCGTGATTGATTACTATGCAAATATACTGATGCCTTTTGGCTCTTTAATAAAGGCAAAGATAGATGAATTGAAGAGACTCGGCCTGGAGATAGATATTATCGCCCCAGACCATGGTGTAATATGGAGGCAGCATTCCGATAAGGTTCTCCAGATGTATCTTGATATGGCCACAGGAAAGGCAGCCCTGAGCGTGGCAGTAATCTATGATACTATGTGGCACGGCACAGAACACATGACATTGCCAATAATGCGAGGCATAAAAGATGAGGGTCTGGACTGTAAGGTTATTAAACTCAGGGCAACACCAATGAGTGTTGCCATCAAGGAATTCTGGAAGGCAAGGGGTTGTCTTGTGGGATCACCAACCCTGAACAATATAATGTATCCATCAGTTGCAGAGTTTCTTACTCACTTAAGAGGATTGAGACCAAAGAATCGGATTGTAGGTGCCTTTGGTAGCTATGGATGGGGAGGAGGTGCGGTAAAAGAGATATACGAGGAGTTCAGGAGGATGGGTCTTGAGATATACGAGCCTGGCATCCAGGTGATGTACAGGCCATCCCTTGAGGAGGAAGCCAGACTTTATGATTTTGGAAAGGACTTCGCCCGAAGGGTGAAGGAATATCATTCAAGATTTTAGGAGGTCTTTATGGGAGTATGGAGGTGCACGATCTGTGGATATGAATATGATGAAGAGAAAGAAGGGATACCCTTTGAAAAACTACCTGACGACTGGCGTTGCCCTATATGCAATGCCCCCAAAGATGCCTTTGAAAAGGTGAGATAGGAGGTGAATTATGTCAAAGACGGAAAAAAATCTTATGGAGGCCTTTGCTGGTGATCCCAGGCAAACAGAAAATATCTTGCCTTTGCAAAAAAGGCTGAAGAGGAGGGATACAAGCAGATCGCAAAGCTCTTTAGAGCTGCTGCCGAGGCAGAGACTGTTCATGCCCTGAATCATCTAAGAGAGCTTGGTGCAGTGAAATCAACAAAGGAAAACCTTGAGGCAGCTATCAATGGAGAATCCTATGAATTTCAGAAGATGTATCCTCAAATGATTGAAGATGCAAAGTCTGAGGGAAAGGATGAGGCTTTAAGAAGTTTTGTTTTTGCTAATGAGGTCGAAAAAATACATGCAGACCTTTATAAAAAGGCATTAGAAAATCTTGGTCGAAATCCTGAGGTGGATTATTATGTTTGTCAAGTCTGTGGAAATACTGTAGAGAATGAAGCCCCTGAAGAATGTCCTATCTGTGGAGCTAAAAAGCAGGCCTTTAAAAAAATAGAGTAATTAATAATCTTTTAGGAGGTGACTATGGGAAGATTTTTAGTAGCTTTAACTACATTTTTTTGTTTAATTCCGTTTTCAATTTATGCTCAGAAGGTATCTGTTAGCAAAGAGACTGAAACCTGTCTTTCTTGTCATAGGATATACACACCTGGGATCGTAGAGGATTGGAAGAGGAGTCTTCATGCTGTTACAAGTCCATCTGAGGCATTAAAAAAGCCTGAGCTTGAAAAAAGAATATCAGCTAAAAATGTGCCTAAAAAATTATCAGATGTAGTAGTAGGTTGTTATGAATGCCATAGTCTTAATGCTGACAAGCATAAAGATAATTTTGAGCATTTTGGATTTAAGATTAATGTTATTGTATCACCTAATGACTGCTCTACATGCCATCCTGTTGAGGTCAGTGAATATTCACAAAGCAAAAAGGCTCATGCCTGGGGCAATTTAAAGAAAAATCCAGTATATACTACTTTAGTTGAGACGGTTATAGGAAAAAAGGAGATAAAAGAGGGTAAAATTATTTCAGTTCCCTCATCCCATTTTACCCAGTCAGAGACATGTTTTTCCTGTCATGGTGCAGAGGTTACAGTGAATGGTCTGAAAGAGGTAGACACAAAAATAGGAAAAATAAAGGTTCCTGATCTAAAAAACTGGCCAAATCAAGGTGTAGGGAGGGTTAATCCGGATAGGAGTCTTGGATCCTGTACATCCTGTCATCCAAGGCATGCCTTTTCTATAGAGGTGGCAAGAAAGCCATATACTTGTGCTCAGTGTCATCTTGACCCTGATGTGCCAGCATGGAATGTGTATAAGGAAAGTAAGCATGGTAACATTTATTTTTCAAAACAACACGAATGGGATTTTAAGGCAGTCCCATGGAAGGTAGGAAAAGACTTTCAGTCACCGACTTGCGCTACCTGCCACAACAGTCTTCTAACGGCACCTGATGGCAAAACAGTGATTGTTCAGAGGACTCATGATTTTGGTTCAAGGCTATGGGTGAGGCTTTTTGGACTTGTATATTCTCATCCACAACCAAAACACGGTGATACATCGATAATCAAAAACAAAGATGGCTTGCCATTACCTACTACTTTTACAGGTGAACCAGCCTTAGAATATCTAATAAGTGAGGCGGAACAATCAAAAAGGAAGGCTAATTTTAAAAATATTTGTACATCCTGTCACAGTACTCAGTGGGCAGACAACCATTTTGCAAAGCTTGACAGCACCATTAAAGAGACTGACAGCATGACCCTTGCTGCAACCTTATTGCTTCTTGAGGCATGGAAGCATAATCTTGCAGAAGGGCTTCCCCATGGGAAGAATCCTTTTGATGAGGCCATTGAACAGATGTGGATAAGGCAATGGCTATTTTATGCTAATTCAACAAAATATGCATCGGCCATGACAGGTGCACCAGATTATGCTACATTTAAAAACGGCTGGTGGAATCTTACAGAGAATCTTCAGCAAATGAAAGACTGGATAGAATTTAAGTTGAAGGCTAAGGATATTAAGAGTAAATGAGGGTAATCGCATTTCAGGGTAGTCCTCGTATACAGGGCAATACAGAAATATTACTCAATGAGACAATAAAAGGGATAAATGAGGCAGGGTTTGAAGTTCGATTATTTAATCTAAACCTTATGAATATCAAACCCTGCCAGGATTGTGATGGATGTGTGAGATCAGGTAAATGCATAATCAATGATGATATGACTGAAATCTATGATGCTATAAGGGAGGCAGACAGAATAATCTTAGCCTCCCCTATTTTCTTTTTCGGGCTGAGCGCACAGGCAAAGATAATGATAGACAGATGTCAGTCTTTCTGGTGCGAGAAATACCTTCTGAACAAGCCCATTCCAGCAGGACAACATGGCAGAAAGGGGCTTTTATTGTTGGTCGGAGGTATGAAAAAAGAGATAGGGATTCAATGTGCAGAGGCAACAGCAAAGGCCTTCTTCAGGACGATCAGTGTGCCAGAGCATGAGGTGGTGAGTTTTCTTGGAGTTGACTCAAAGGGTGCAATCCTTGAGGTACCTGATTTTCAAAAACGGATAGAGGATGCCGTAAGAAGACTCCTCCAAACAGTTACCTCGCCACCAATTTGATTGCGAAGTAAGAGTTTGTAGAAGGAGGTTCTAAGATGGGACTTTTTGACTGGTTATTTAAGAAGAAGAAATCGGAGCATACCATTGAATGAGAGGATCGATACAGTGTGGGTATCATCGAGATCGATGCCCAGCATAGAAGGTTATTCCAGATTTACAATAATCTCATTGAGGCAATGTATCAGGGAGTGGGAGTAAAGGAACTGGGTAATGCACTGAATGACCTCCTGGAATATTCAGTGGTGCACTTTATGACTGAAGAAAATTATATGGAAAAATATAGATATCCTGAATTGGAGAACCACAGGGCTATTCATAAAGAGTTTAGAGACAGGTTTTATAAACTTCATAAAGATTTTCATGAAGGTAAACCAGTAATAACGGCAGAGGTGGTGGAAATATCTCAGGGACTGGCTTAAAAACCATGTCCTTTATATAGATCAAAAGTATGCCCCCTTTCTCAGGCGGGCGGGGGCGATATAAAATTAATTAATAGTCTTTCCGCTGTGACTAAGATTCTTGCACCTCGGAGGTGCAGGTTTACCTCCGCTACCCCAAAGTTAGGCTCGTAGGCTTAAGGCTGAAGGCTGAAGAAAAGAGACAAAGACAGGATTATTGTTTTTTCTCTTCAGCCTATCGCCTTCAGCCTTCAGCCTGTTTTTTGGGATCCCTATCCCCTTTGGGGAGAGAGTCCCTATTTTCTTATTCCCTACCGCTACCCCCAAAAATCTTTGATTTTTGGGGGACCCCTCTCCCCTTTGGGGAGAGGGCGAGGGTGAGGGGACC
>CAMTWD010000108.1:0-5262 GCA_947085365.1 uncultured Nitrospirota bacterium
AGAGTCGGAATGACAAACCCTACCCATCGCGGTTCCAAGTCTTTATATCCTTGAGGTTTATATTAGTCCCTTTTGTCTGTATAAAGGCATGAAATGTCCACTAATGATTTTTACAAATAGTCCACAAATGATATTTCCGTAACAATAACCTATCAATCTCTTGACAAAAAAGGTATTTCTTGATACCTTATTTTATCATTGCAAAAACATCTTTAAGGAGGTATTACTATGACAAAGGCAGAACTTGTTGAGAAGATGGCTCAGGGAGCAGGTATATCCAAGGCACAGGCATCAAAGGCACTCGATTCAGCCCTTGATGCCATCAAGTCAGCCCTTAAGAAGGGGCAGAGGGTTACCCTTGTGGGTTTTGGCACATTCTCTGTCTCAAAGAGAAAGGCAAGAAAAGGCCGTAATCCCCAGACAGGTGAGGAGATAAAGATACCTGCCATGAAGGTGCCAAGATTCACACCAGGCAAGGCACTTAAAGATGCTGTAAGATAAAAAGGGGGTATCTCATGCTTGTGGAGTTCAGTATAGTACCAGTAGGGGTGGGCAGCAGCATAGGTGATTATCTTGCTGAGGTTCTTGATATTGTGGACAGGAGTGGACTTCCCTATAAGGTGAATCCCATGGGAACTGTTGTAGAGGGAGAGTGGCATGAGGTCTTCAGTCTTATTCAGAGGTGTCATGAAGCTGTGATGAGTAAGGCTGAGAGGGCCATCACAACGATCAAGATTGATGACAGAAAGGGTAAACCGAACAGGATCGAAGAAAAGGTTGCCTCTGTTGAGAGAAGACTGAAAAGAGAGTTGAAGAAATAGAGCGAAATAATTTAAACTGTCCCTGCTTGCTTTATACCCCTTAAAAATAATCCTTTAAGGAAGGAGGATGGAGATGTCCGAGAAGATAACCCTTAGTGTTATTAAGGCAGATGTGGGAGGTTTTGTGGGTCATTGTGCAATCCATCAGGATATGATGGATGTGGCAAGGAAGAGGCTCAAGGAGGCCCAAGAGAATGGAGTTATAATTGACTTTTATGTAACAAGATGCGGCGATGACATGGAACTAATCATGACCCATAAAAAGGGAGTTGATAATGAGGAGATCCATAAGCTTGCCTGGGACACCTTTCTTGCTGCTACAGAGGTGGCAAAGGAGTTGAAGATGTATGGTGCAGGGCAGGACCTCCTTGCTGATGCCTTTAGTGGAAATATAAAGGGTATGGGACCAGGAGTGACTGAGATGGAATTTGTGGAGAGGAAATCAGAGCCAGTGATAATATTCATGGCTGACAAGACCTCTCCTGGTGCATGGAATCTGCCACTTTTTAAGATATTTGCAGATCCCTTTAATACAGCAGGCCTTGTTATAGATCCTTCAATGCATGATGGATTTATCTTTGAGGTAGTGGATGTCTATGGACACAGGAGCATTAAGCTCCATACCCCAGAAGAGATGTACGACCTGTTGATGTTCATTGGTGCTATGAGGAGGTATATAATAAGGAGGGTTTATACAAAGAAGGGTGAGATAGCAGCAGCAGCCTCCACCCAGAAGCTCAGCCTCATTGCTGGAAAGTATGTGGGAAAGGATGACCCTGTTCTCATAGTGAGATGCCAGGCAGGACTCCCTGCTGTGGGAGAGGTCTTAGAACCCTTCTCCTTTCCTCACATTGTTGAGGGCTGGATGAGGGGTTCCCATCATGGTCCGCTTATGCCTGTGCCATTTGATAAGGCAAATCCTACCAGATTCGATGGACCGCCAAGGGTGATTGCTGCAGGATTCCAGATAGCCAATGGAAGACTGATAGGTCCACGAGACCTCTTTGATGATCCTGCCTTTGACTATGCAAGGCAGAAGGCAAATGAGATTGGAAATTATCTCAGAGTACACGGGCCTTTTGAGCCCCACAGACTCGGCCTTGATGATCTGGAATACACTACGATGCCTCAGTTGATGAAGAGGTTTGAGTCAAGATTTGAACCAGAATAAGGCTATAAGTCCCCGTAGGGCGTCCCAAAATCCTTAGATCTTCTGCTAAAGGAGCTGTTACATCGCCACCAATATGAATGACCAGGAACTCAGCAGTATGCTCCAGGAGTATATGGGGAAGGGGTTTCTTGAGAATATCATTGATATGTTTAAACATGACCCTTCCCTTTTCAGATTCATCCCTGATCTTATAAGTTCTGACAATACCAGGGTGAGGATAGGCACTGTGGCCCTTGTGGAGGAGTTGAGGGATTTATATCCTGATGAGATCGAAAAGGTATTACCTTCCCTGATAGGCCTTATTAAAGAGGGAGATGTAACCTTAAGGGGAGATATAGCCTACCTCCTTTCCATAATCAATACACCTTCTGCCCTTGAGGCCTTAAGGAGCCTCTGTAATGATGAATATCCTCAGGTGAGGGAGATTGCTGAAGAGGCATTGAAGAAGACTGGGAGATGTTGCCCTTTCTAAATTGATGGCGAGGTAAGAGTGGGGACCTCACAGGGGGAAACTTTGTTTCCCCCTGTGTACCCCCAACAGTGCCAGTGGCGAAGTAACAGTACTTAGTGGCGAGGTAACAGTTGAAGTCTTTATTCAATAAGGCATGTGCTTATGACAGCTATGCCCTCGAGCCTACCTGTAAAACCCATACCCTCATTGGTCTTTGGTTTTATACTGATGAGTTCCTGACTTATGCCTGTTTCAGAGAGCCTCTCCTTCATCATGGGGATGAAGGGATTCAGCTTCGGTGCCTCTGCTATTATAACCGAGTCTATGTAGAGGATCTTATAACCCCTTTTTTTTAATTCCGAGACCACTATCTTTAATAATTCAAGGCTTCTGATCTCCTTCCACTTAGGATCGGTGTCAGGAAAGAATTGACCGATGTTGCCGAGGCCTGCTGCTCCCAAGAGGCTATCTATTATGGCATGGCAGAGGGGATCACCATCAGAATGGCCGAGTAGGCCCCTTTCATAGGGTATCTGAACCCCACCAATAATCAGGGGCCTCCCATTAATAAATCTATGGGAGTCATAGCCAATACCGATTCTCATCGGATTCCCAGCAGGGCCTCTATGATCTTCAGATCCTCAGGAACTGTAATCTTTATATTCGAATAAGAACCCATAATCACCTTTATTCTTCCACCATTGGCTTCTACCATGCTGGCATCATCTGTATAGTGAAGTCCCTGCTTGATAGCCTTTTTGTAGGATTCCTTCAGTATCTTTAATTTAAAGGCCTGTGGGGTCTGAATCAGCCAGAGGCGGGATCTAGCCGGTGTCTTTATTACAAGGCCCTTATCAACCTCCTTTACGGTATCTATTACAGGGACCCCGGTTACCACTCCATCGCAGTCCTTGAGATTCTTGATGACCTCTTTAAAGAGTTCAGGCCCCACGCAGGGTCTTACTCCATCATGGATTATCACACGATCTGCCTCTGTAACGAGATTCAGTCCATGAAAGACTGAGTCCTGCCTTTCCCTTCCACCTGGGGCTACCTTCTTTATCTTTCTGTATCCCCTCTCTTCAATGAGCCTTAGACCCCTCTGCATGTCTGAATCCTTAAATACAGGTATAATCTCTGTTATCTCCTCAAGGCCTTCAAGGATATCAAGGATCCATGAAATGACAGGCCTTCCTCCCAGGGGGAGGAAGGCCTTTGAGACATTTCCGAACCTCTTACCAGAACCTGCAGCAGGTATAATTGCTACTGTATTCATCTTGAAGCCTTTGCCATATCGGGTTCATGTTCCTCAGCAACCCTTGTGAATATCATCCTTCCTGCTGTGGTTTGAAGCACACTCGTGACAACCACATCTATATTTTTGCCTATGAATCTTCTACCGTTTTCCACAACAACCATCGTTCCATCCTCAAGATAGGCCACTCCCTGATTATACTCCTTACCCTCCTTTATAACAAATACCTTCATGTTCTCTCCAGGAAGGACAACAGGCCTCAGGGCATTGGCAAGCTCATTTATATTGAGGACTGGAATCCCTTGGACCTCTGCAACCTTATTGAGATTAAGATCATTTGTTATCACCTTCGCATTCATGGCCTTTGCAAGGGCAATGAGCTTTGAGTCCACCTCTTTTATATTTGGGAAATCCTCTTCCACTATCCTCACCTCTATATTTGACATCTTCTGCATCCTGTGGAGGATATCAAGCCCCCTTCTCCCCCTTGCCCTTCTAAGGGGATCATGGGAGTCAGCTATGTGCTGAAGTTCCCGCAGGATAAATTGGGGGACCAGGAAGACCCCCTCAAAAAAACCTGTCTCGCAGATGTCAGCTATCCTTCCATCAATTATCACAGAGGTATCAAGGATCTTCAGGTTTTCTGTCAGGGGCTCACCCTGAATCAATTTAATAAGGCCCTGAAGCCTCAGTCCCTTTCCCTTTATGACGCCTATTAAAAGGCCAAGATAACCAAAGAGGGCTACGGAAAAGGCCTTTATTAAGCCATAATTGTCAGGGACAAGATCCTTGAGGGGATAAACGAGGAGCATGCCAAAGAGCGTTCCTGTAGCTAAGCCAATGAGGGCACCAAAGAGCCTTCCAAGGCGTATCTTTTTTGCCAGGAATTCAGTGAGAACTATTATAACCCCTATCAGGAGGCCTATAAGTCCTCCAATGGCCTTGCCCTGAGAAAGTCCTACTATGAGGCCGAGGAGACCAGCTCCAAGAATAATAAGTAGCCTTGATATCATCCTTATTCACCTCCTTTCTTTTTTAAATTTACTTCAGAACCACATAGAACTTCCTTCCACCCCTGTTTATGTAAAGCAGTACATCCTGTGAGGCTATTTTTGCGATGGTCTCTTTAAATTCAGCAAGAGATTTGATAGGTCTCTGTTCGATCTCCTCGATAACATCGCCTCGTCTGAGGCCAGCCCTATCAGCAGGTGAACCAGGCTCTATCCTTGCTATCACTACACCCCTTTCATCTGGGCCAAGACCGAGCTGTTTTGATATCTCCTTGGATAACTCAAAGACATCCATTCCCGAGAGGGCATCTCTTTTTGCAGGCCCTATGAATCTCCTGGGCTGGGCAGTTATTTCCTGTTCCCCCACAATCACTTCTGTCTCCCTATAGTTACCTCCCCTGAAGAACCTTATCCTCACCTTCTTGCCAGGATAAGTGTTGGCAACACTGTTTCTGAAGGATCCAACATCAGAGACCTCTCTGCCATTAAACTCCGTTATGATATCCCCTCTTTTCAGGCCAGCCTTCTCAGCAGGGCTTCCCTTAATTATTCCA
>CAMTWD010000109.1:0-12487 GCA_947085365.1 uncultured Nitrospirota bacterium
GGGAATAAGAAAATAGGACTCTTTCTCCAAAGGTGAAAGGGGTCTCCAAAAATCAAAGATCTTTTGGGGCAGCGGTAGGGGTCCCCAAAAAACAGGCTGAAGGCAATAGGCTGAAGTTAAAAAATAATTTTGGTCTTTTTTCTTTTTCCTTCAGCCTTAAGCCTAAGGCCTAACTTTGGGGCAGCGGTAGGGAAAGAAAATAGGGGTGAGAGGATTAACAATCTTCTATCTCTATTTCAGGGCCTAAGGGCAATGGGATTGAAAAAAAGACCCATTTAAGGGCATAATATCTCTTAGAGAAAAGGCTTCTTCTTAGCCTTAAAAACTATGAGGAGGGATTTATGAAGAGGATAATCTTAATAGGTCTGATCCTGCTTTTTCTTCCTGCATCAGGCCTTGCCATTGGTCTTGAGGCAGGTATTGGTGCCTGGAATCAAGACCCAGGAGGATATGTGAGTTATAAACCCCTGACAGCAGCGGACAGGCTTGATATTGATAAGGACCTGAAGTATGATAAAGAGATAAAGGCCTTTGGAAGACTGAAGATTGATATGCCCCTCGTGATTCCCAATATCTATCTAATGGCAACACCCTCCAAGTTTAGTGGCAGGGGAGTGAAGAATGTCGAGTTCTACTTTGGTGGAACGAAATTTACTCTCGGTGTGCCTTTTGATTCAGAGGTTCAGCTTCACCATTATGATATTGCCCTTTATTATGGCATTCCAGGGCTTAAGACCCTTACCCTTGGAGTTCTTAATGCTGAAGTTGGCATCAATGCAAGGATAATTGATTTTAGTGCAAAGGTGGTCCAGTCCACCACCTCAGCCTCAAAGAGTGCAACCCTTGTTGTGCCAATGGTCTATGCTGGGCTTCAGGTATCGCCTCTTAAACTTATAAAGGTGGAGGGAGAGTTCAGGGGAATTGCCTATGGTTCCAATCATTATTATGATATTATCGGAAGGCTGAAGGTAAGACCTTTTGGTCCGCTCTTTATTGCTGGAGGCTATAGATACGAGGATATGAAGATTGATTATCAGGAGATCCTTTCAGAGGTAAAGTTAAAAGGTCCCTTTGTGGAGGCAGGGATAGAATTTTAAAAGGAGGAATAAAAGATGTTTGATTTAGCATGGGCAATGGGTCCGCAGCCTCAGGGAGGTCAGCCAGATGGTCTTGCTGCCCTTATCTCCGCCCTTTTACCCTTTGTGCTGATCTTCCTGATCTTTTACTTTCTTCTTATTAGGCCACAGCAGAAGAGGGCGAAGGAACATCAGAGGATGCTTGAGTCCTTAAAGAGAGGAGATAAGGTGATTACAGCAGGTGGTATATATGGTGTTGTTGAGTCTGTGGGCACAAATACTGTTGTATTAAAGATTGCAGAAAATGTGAAGGTAAAATTCGGCAAGGCCTATATTGCTGCCAAGAGGCCTGATTCAGAAGAGGATTAAGGGGCTTACAGTAAAGGTGGCTATATCTGAGGCCTCCAGAAGGATTCTCAATCCTGAATTTATAGAGAAGGTAAAACAGTCTGAGAGGACGAGGCTGTATATAAAAAACGCAGACCGTTACCTTGAGGCAATTGGTTATACTGAACACGGTTTCAGGCATGCCGAGATAGTCTCAAGTACTGCCTATAAGATCCTTAAAGGGCTTGATTATCCTGAGGAGGAGGCGATCCTTGCTCAGATAGCCGGTTATCTCCACGACATCGGCAATATGCTTGGAAGGATGCATCACAACAGGATAAGTGCCCTCCTTGCAAAGGAGATCCTTGAGGAACTGGAACTGGGTCTTCCAGAGATAACAAGGGTCATGATGGCTATTATTGGTCATGAGGAGGATGAAGGCGTGATGGTGCCTGATCCTGTGGGAGCAGCCCTTCTGATTGCTGATAAATCGGATGTCCACAGAAGCAGGGTGAGGAATCCATCCAGCGTAAAAGAGGATATTCACGACAGGGTGAATTATGCTGCCACAGACTCAGAACTGATTATCAAAAAGGGCAATGGTGCTGAGGGAATCTCAGGAATAATCCAGTTAATGGTAACAATTGACACGAGGATATCCCAGGTGATAGATTACTTTGAGATATTCCTCTCAAGGATGAATGCCTCGAGAAAGGCTGCAAAGATCCTGGGCTGTAATTTCTATCTCTATATCAACAATACGAGGATGGCCTAAGTATAGGAGGAGAGATGAAAAAGGGGATCCGATGGAGGCTCCTGTTGATCGGGACTACCGTTCTGTTGTCAGTGCTCTTCTTTCTTCCCAATACACCCCTCTGGAGATATATGCCTGAGTGGTGGAAGGAGAATATGCCGAGCAAGGGTATTGTCTTGGGACTTGACCTGCAGGGAGGAACACATCTTCTCTTTGAGGTGGATGCAAAAAGGGCTACTGAGGTGATGCTGGACAGGCTTTCCCAGTCGATCAGGGCGATCCTGGAGAAGAAGAATATAAAGGCAGAGCTCAATGTGAGAGATGGGGCGATCCAGATTACCCCTGATGGATCAGAGATTGAGACATTGATAAGGGAGTCCTATCCAGGACTTGATATAACAAGGTCAGGTGGTAGCCTTCTTGTAAGATATTCCAGTAAGGAGATAGAAAGGTTACTGGATAGTTCTACAGAACAGGCCATTGAGACAATCCGTAACAGGATTGATCAATTTGGGGTCACTGAACCAACCATACAGAGAAAGGGCAGGGATGCCATCATAGTTCAGCTTCCTGGTATAAAGGATCCAAAAAGGGCAATAGAGGTTATCGGAAAGACTGCCCAGCTTGAATTCAAGCTTCTTGATGAGGAATCACCCCTCTGGGATGAATTCCCACCTTTTGTGAAACCCCAGGAAGAGGAGGAGTTTCTTAAAAGATTCCTTCCAAGACTTCCTGAAGGTAACGAGATACTCTTTGAGAGGATTGTGAATCCCCAGACAGGTGAGGTTCTGAAAAGGCCTTATATCCTGAAAAAGGAGGTCCTCCTTACAGGTTCTCTCCTTACGGATGCAAGGGTTGAGATTGATCCGCGCTTCAATGAGCCTTATGTATCCATCACCTTCAATTCCCTCGGTGCAAAGATATTTGAGGATATTACAGCAAAGAATGTGAAGAGACGGCTTGCCATTGTCTTAGATGGTAATGTCTATTCTGCTCCTGTTATTCAAGAGAAGATCTCCGGAGGGGAGGCCCAGATAACAGGTAATTTTACGATGGAGGAGGCAAAGGACCTTGCTATAGTCCTGAGGGCAGGTGCCCTTCCAGCACCCCTCAAGCTTCTTCAGAATGTAACAGTTGGTCCATCCCTCGGAAGGGACTCCATCGAGGCTGGTAAGGTCGCAGCTATTGCAGCATTTATAATGGTTACGATATTTATGGTCTTTTATTACCGACTCTCCGGGCTTATAGCAGACCTTGCCCTTGTATTGAATCTCCTCCTTCTGATTGGGGCCATGGCGATGCTGAATGCCACACTCACCATGCCCGGTATTGCTGGAATAATCCTTGCCATAGGAATGGCAGTGGATTCCAATGTCCTTATGTTTGAGAGGATCCGTGAGGAGCTGAGGGCTGGAAAGACTCCGAAGGCTGCCATAGATTCAGGTTATAAAAAGGCCTTCTGGACAATCTTTGACTCTCATGTAACAACCCTTATAACAGCAGCGGTGCTCTTTCAATTTGGCACAGGGCCCATAAAGGGCTTTGCTGTAACCCTCAGCCTTGGTGTTGCTATAAATCTCTTCACCGCCCTTATCGGGACAAAGACGGTCTTTGATATCTTATATAGGAAGAAGGAACTAAGGGGGCTCAGCATATGATAGAACTGATAAAGAATTCGAGAATAGATTTCATGGGAAAGAGACACCTTACCTTTTTTCTTTCAGGGGTTTTTATCCTTCTGGGAATCATTGGTATCATACAGATATCAAGGGGAAAGGCGAATCTTGGAATTGATTTTGCAGGAGGTGTTGCCATCGAGCTCAGGTTTGATGGCCCTTTTTCCCTTTCTGATATCAGATCTGCCCTTCATAAAGGAGGGGTGACAGATGCGGAACTTCAGGATATCCCTGATGAGAATAAACTTATTGTAAAGATCAAGAAAAAAGAGGAGGAGATAACCAAACTCACGGATCTTATAATAAATTCCCTTAAGGAGAATCTGCCAGGAAGGGACTTCACCGTGGAGGGCACAACAGAGATCGGGCCAAAGGTGGGGAAGAAACTCAGGAACGATGCCCTCTGGGCAATTGCAATGGCAACCATCGGGATACTTTTATACATTGCCATAAGATTCAAGTTTAGATTCAGCCTTGGTGCAACGATAGCCACATTTCATGATGTCCTTACCGTAGTAGGGATATTTTATCTCCTTGGAAAGGAGTTCAACCTCATTCTCCTCAGTGCCCTTCTTACAATAGCAGGTTATTCCCTAACGGATACAGTCGTTGTATTTGACAGGATAAGGGAGAATATGAGGACTAATGTAAAGGAATCCATTGAGGCACTGATAAACAGGTCTATAAATGAGGTGCTCCCAAGGACTGTTATCACCTCTCTAACATCACTTCTGGCAGCCTTTGCCCTCTATCTGTTTGGTGGAGAGGCGATTCATGACTTTTCCCTTGCCATAATAATAGGTGTAATTGTGGGAACCTATTCCTCTATATTTGTTGCCAGTCCTATTGTACTCATGTTTGGTGGAATGGAGGTCTCAAGGCAGTCAAAGACTGTCACTAAGGTGGCGAGGTAACAGTTAGTGGCGAGGTAACAGTTGGTGGCGAGGTAACAGTTCCTAGTGGCGAGGTAACAGTGCCTGGTGGCGAGGTAACAGTTGGTGAGAGGTTTTTTGGGTATCAGTGATGAGGTGGGTCTTACAGAAGACCAACGATGAATATTTAACCTATCTCTCAAAGAAGACAGGCATATCCAGGACCCTCGCACAGATCCTCATAAATAGAGGGATAAAAGAGCCATCACAGGTTAAGGATTTTCTCAATCCCTCCCTGTCACTCCTATCCGATCCCTTTCAGATTTATGGGATGGAGGATGCAGTGCTTCGAATCAGGGATGCCATTAAGAATAACGAGAGGATCCTCATCCACGGAGATTACGATGCCGATGGTCTTACAGCCACAGCTATGATGGTGGAGGGTCTGAGGAGGCTCGGTGCAGATGTCCATTTCTTTATTCCCTCAAGGCATCTGCATGGATACGGATTTAATGAGCCTGGCCTAAGGAGGGCAAAGGAACTTGGTGCAGCTCTCATTATAACAGTGGATTGCGGTATAAAATCCTTCGAGACAGCCCGTAAGGCAAAGGATTGTGGTATTGATCTCATTATAACCGACCATCACCTCCCCTATCTTCGCGATGGTCTTCCTGTTTTGCCTCCTGCAGTGAGTGTGGTAAATCCAGGTATTACCTCGCCACCAAATTCAGAGTCCTTTTATCTTTCTGGTGCTGGCATAGCCTTCAGGCTTCTTGAGGCAGTTTATGGAAGAAGGGATGAGATAGAGGAATTTCTTGACCTTGTGACACTGGGGACAGTGGGAGATATTGTTCCACTGAAGGGAGAAAACAGGTATATCCTGAAGCAGGGGCTTGAGATCCTGAAAGGCACAACGAGACCGGGCATAAGGGCGCTTCTGGAGGTTTCTGGTATGGCAGGAAGGGATCTTACTCCCTCAAACCTCTCTTTTACACTGATACCAAGGTTGAATGCCCCTGGAAGGATGGGGTCAGCCTCAGAGGTGGTAAACCTCCTCTTAACCAGTAATGAATCAGAGGCTGAGGGGCTTGCAGTCTTGCTGGATAATCTCAACAGGCAGAGGCAGACTGTGGAGGAGGAGGTTTATGAAGAGGCCCAGGAATTCTTCAGGGCAAAATACAATGAGATACCTGATGCAATAGTCCTTTACAAGGAGAACTGGCATCCAGGAGTTATAGGTATAGTGGCATCAAGATTTCAGGAAGAATTCTACAGGCCTGTCTTTATATTTTCTATAAAGGATGGTATAGCAATAGGATCAGTCAGAAGTATTCCTGAGATTAATATTATAGATCTCCTGCATTCCCTTGAAGGTTTTTTCATAAGATATGGTGGTCACAGACAGGCAGCTGGTCTTAGGATGCATGCCAAGGATCTCAGGGATTTTGAGGCAGCCCTTATCGATAGGATCCAGCACCTCCTTATTGGGGAGAGACCTGTGCCTCTTCTGAGGATCGATGCAGAGGTCTCCTTTAATGAGATAAACTTCTCTCTTGTAAGGGAGCTCCAGGGTCTTGAGCCCTTAGGATATGGTAATGAAGAGCCCATTCTTGGTGCAAAGAATCTTCAGTCCCTCGAGGCCCGTGTTGTGGGAAGCGGTCATCTGAAGCTTCGGTTAAGACAGGGTGGTAATGAATTTGATGTTATTGGATTTTCTATGGCAGAGCTTATAGACCTCACCTCAGGCCCTGTGGATATTGCCTTCTCCCCTGCTATTAATGATTTTAATGGCAAAAGATCCATACAGCTCCGGATAAGGGCTATAAGGAGGTCTTCAACTGTTACTTAGCCTCAGCCTATCCTATAAGTGTTATAATAAAACATGGGTGAAGCAATCTCCATTGCATCCCTTATCAAGAAGGTCCTCGCCTACAATCCCCAAGCAGATACAGACCTTATAAAAAGGGCCTATGTATTCTCCAGAGAGGCACACTGCAGTCAGAAGAGGATAGAGGGTACTCCCTACATAAGTCATCCCCTTGCTGTGGCTGACATACTTGCGGAGATGAAGATGGATGTCCTCACAATTGCAGCGGGTCTTCTCCATGACACCATAGAGGATACAGGCACAACAAAAGAGGAACTTGAGGATATGTTTGGGAAAGAGATAGCCTTCCTTGTTGACAGTCTTACAAAACTCTCAAGACTCCAGTTCAGGACAAAGCAGGAGGCACAGGTAGAAAACTTCAGGAAGATGCTCCTTGCTGTTGCTGAGGATATAAGGGTGATAATGATAAAATTTGCAGATAGGCTTCATAATATGAGGACAATCCAGTTTCTTCCTCAGGAAAAACAGAGGGCAATAGCAGAGGAGACCCTTGAGATCTATGCCCCGATTGCTAACAGGCTCGGTATAGGATGGCTCAAGACAGAGTTTGAAGACCTCTCCTTTAAGACCCTCATGCCAGAACTGTATCAGGACCTTGTCAGAAAGGTTGCCAGAAGGAGGGCTGAACAGGAAGGGTATATTACCAAGATTATTAAAATACTTGAAGATAGATTGAAGAGTGAAGGCATTCCTGGCACGATTACCGGAAGGGTTAAACACTATTATGGGATATACCAGAAGATGCTCAGGCAGAAGATACCCTTTGAGGAGGTTTACGATGTCCTGGGAATAAGGATTATTACAGATACTGTAGCAAACTGTTATCACATCCTTGGAGTGATTCATTCCATGTGGGCAACAGTTCCGGGAAGGTTTAAGGATTATATAAGCATGCCAAAATCCAATATGTATCAATCTCTTCACACTACAGTGATTGGGCCTGGTGGTGAGAAGGTGGAGTTTCAGATAAGGACAGAGGAGATGCACAGGATAGCAGAACAGGGTATAGCAGCCCACTGGAAGTATAAGGAGAAGGGTCATCTTGATGAAAGGGATGCAAAATATATTGCATGGCTCAGGGAACTGGTGAATTCCCTGAAGGAGCACAGGGATCCGAGGGAATTTCTTGAGGCTATAAAAGGTGAGGTGGTATCAGATGTGGTTTATGTATTTACTCCAAAAGGTGAGATAAAGGAGCTTCCCTATGGAGCTACTCCTGTGGATTTTGCCTATGCAGTTCATACTGAGGTGGGGAATAGGTGTGTGGGAGCAAAGGTGAATGGTAAACTTGTGCCTTTAAGATACAGGTTAAAGAGTGGTGATACAGTGGAGATCATCACAGCCCCAAATCATTCTCCTTCAAAGGACTGGTTGAGCTTTGTTGTCACGCAGAAGGCCAGAAGCAGGATAAAGCAGTGGATCAAGGCTGCTGAGAGAAAACAGGCTATGGAGCTTGGCTCGAAATTAATAGAGGATGAACTCAGAAGACATGACCTCCCCCTTAATACCCTGAAACAAAGACAGGATGAGATCCTCAAGGCCTTTAACATGAAGAACTTAGATGACCTTATTGCCTCTGTGGGATATGGAAGGATATCAGCCCAGCAGATAGTTCACAAACTAAGACCGGTCCCTGCTGTTACCTCACCCCTAACGACTGCTACTTCGATACCAAATGTATCAGCCCCGACAAAACCTGAACCCTCATCGTTACCTCGCAAGGTAACAAAGGGAATAAGTATAAAGGGAATGGATGAGATCCTCTATCATACCTCTCGCTGCTGTTATCCTGTTCCCGGAGATGACCTTGTGGGTTATATAACGAGAGGAAGGGGTGTTACAATCCACAGGCGGGGATGTCCAAATTTTGAAAAGATGGCGATTGATGAGGCAAGGCTAATAGAGGTAACCTGGAAGGCCAACGACACCCTTGCCCCTGCAAAGATCTATATAGAGGCCATTGATAAGCCCGGTGTCCTTGCAAATATCAGTAGTCTCATATCATCCTTTAATGTTAATATATCAAATGTAAAGGCCTTTTCCACTCCTGACAGGAGGGCCCACCTCGAGATGATTCTTGAGGTGAAAGATAAGGTTCAACTTTCTGGAATTATCCAGAAGATATCACAGATGGAGGGGATACTGAATGTTAAGAGATAAGATTGCTATTCTCAAATTGATATCACTGATTCTCTTTACCTCTGTGAATATTATCATCTTTTTGATTATAACCTCTAACAACACATCAGAGGGTTTTGGTGGAGCTGGTGGCTGTGGTGGAGAATGTGCGGACTGTCATAAGCTCTCTCTTTCAGAGGCAGAGAATCTCCTGAAGGATGGTGGGATCCCTGAACTCAGGTCAGTAAAGGTGACCTCTGTGACTCAGGCCCCTGCCAGGGGACTGTGGGAGATACACTTCTCAAAGGATGACAAGAGGGGCCTCATTTACCTGGATTTTTCAAAGAGATTTCTGATAACAGGGCAGATCGTGGAACTCAAGACATCAAAGAATATAACACGGGAGAGGCTCATTGAACTCAACAGGATTGATGTCTCAAAGATCCCCCTGGAGGATTCAATCCTCATGGGGAGTAAAAGGGCCACTTATAAGGTAATTGTCTTTACGGATCCTGATTGTCCCTTCTGTGCAAGACTCCATAAAGAGATGAAGACCGTGCTGGAAAGAAGAAAGGACATCGCCTTTTACATAAAGCTCTTCCCCCTGCCAATTCACAAGGATGCCTACTGGAAGTCAAAATCAATACAGTGTGCCTTAAGGCAAAGTAACAGTAAGGCTCTTAAACTCCTTGAGGGGATCTTTGAGGGGAAGAATCCTCCTCAACCTTCCTGTGAGACAGATGTGATAGACAGGAATATTGCCCTTGCAAGAAGCCTTGGTATATCCGCCACGCCAACTATAATACTTCCTGATGGAAGGGTGATACCAGGAGCAGTTCCCTCTGATAGACTTATAGAATTGATTGTAGCAAAAGGTGGGAGGTAATACTGGTGGCGAGGTAACAGTTGGGGTCTCACAGGGGGGAACATTCGTTCCCCCCTGTGTACCCCCAACAGTTGCCAGTGGCGAGGTAACAGTTGAGGGATCTGTTTATGAGTAGAAGTCTTTTACTCTATTGTCTCTTTGCCTTCGGGGTATTAACCCTTCTGGTATCAGAAGGTTTTTCAGCCTACAGGATAGAGCTCAAAAATGGATTCTCCTTTGTGGTTGATAGCTACAGGAGGATAGACGGCAGAATCCAGTTCTTTAAGTCAGGAGGGCTGATAGAGATAGATGCTGGGGATGTCCTCCGGATAAGGGAGATAAAGGTATCCCAAGAAGAGAGAGGACTTCCAGGAGTTACTCCAGCCACAGGTGAGGCAAACTCTATCCAAGATGTTACCTCGCCACTGACCGATCAGATAAGACCTCGCCTTGAAGAGATTCAGAAGGAGAAGGAGGTATTAAAAAGGGAGATTGAATCAGTTAATGAGGAGATTGAGAGACTGAATCGTGATATAAGGAAAGAAGGTCGCGTCCTGGCCATAAGGAAGAAGCGAGAACTGGAAAGGAGAAGAGAAGAGCTCACAAAGAGGGTTTCGGATATAAATAAAAGGATTGAAGACCTCCAGAAGGAGGAGGATGACCTCATGAGACAGATAGGGAGGGATTAAAGATGGTGGAGAATATTCACTGGCTCGGTCATGATACATTCAAGATTACTGGTGAAAGGGTGATCTTTACAGATCCCTTTAGATTAAAGAAAAAGGATAAGGCTGAGATCATCCTTGTTACCCATGAACATTATGACCACTGTTCTCCTGAGGATATCAGCATGATCCAGACCCCCGATACAGTAATAGTTGCTCCAGAGGACTGTAAAAAGAAGCTTTCAGGAGATGTAAAGACAGTGAAGCCAGGAGACAGGATAACTGTCATGGGCATTGAGATTGAGGTTGTCCCAGCATATAACATAGACAAAGAGTTTCATCCAAAATCAAATAACTGGGTTGGCTATATCTTTAAGGTAAACAATCAGAGGATTTATCTTGCGGGAGATACAGACCGCATACCAGAGATGAAGACCTTTAAGGATATTGATATTGCCCTCCTTCCTGTTTCGGGGACTTATGTTATGACAGCAGAGGAGGCAGCAGAGGCAGCACTGGATATTAAGCCGAAGATAGCCATCCCAATGCATTATGCCTCGATAGTGGGCTCTGAATCGGATGCGAAGAGGTTCGCTGAGCTACTTAAAGGTAAGATAGAGGTGGTGATAAAGAAGCTGGAAGAGTAAGGTATTGTAATATTCTTATGAAATCAAGGAATATCCTCGTTGTGGACGACGAAAAGGACCTCGTGGAGCTTGTCACATATAATCTCAGGAAGGAAGGCTTTTCTGCTGATTCTGCCTTTGATGGTGAGACAGCCCTTGAAATGATTAAGAAAGGGGGGTATCATCTCCTTATCCTCGACCTGATGTTACCCGGGATTCAGGGTCTTGAGCTATGCAGGATTATACGGAATAATCCTGAGACATCCCATCTTCCAGTGATAATCCTCACTGCAAGGGGTGAAGAGGTGGACAGGATTCTCGGTCTTGAGATGGGTGCTGATGATTATATAACAAAGCCCTTCAGTCCCAGAGAGCTTATTGCAAGGGTAAAGGCAGTCTTAAGAAGGGCAGAAGTAGTTACCTCGCCACCACCCGAGATAAATGTTGCTGAGAGGGGTATAATCAGGGCAGGAGACCTTGAGATTGACAGGGACAGATATAAGGTTAGAATAAAAGGGAGGGAGGTTCATCTCAGCACAACAGAATTCAAGCTCCTCAATTATCTTGCAGAGAGGAGGGGAAGGATATTCACGCGAGAAGAGCTCCTCGATGCTATATGGGGGACAGATGTGGCAGTTGAGCCCAGGACAGTGGATGTCCATATAAGGAGATTGAGGTCGCAGATTGAGGAAGACCCTTCAAGGCCAAGATACATAAAGACCCGAAGGGGTGCTGGCTATTATTTCAGTGAAGAATAAACTCCATTAGTGGCGAAGTAACAGTGAATAAGAGATTATTAATCTACTATCTCCTTACCACTATCCTTTTAATTGCAGGCCTTGAGACATACCTCTCTCTATTTGTGAAGGACTATTATATCAACAGACTAAAGGAAGACCTTCTAAGAGAGGCAGACCTTCTTAAAGACCTTCTCAAAGAAAAGATGGTGACAGGAGGGAATCTTACAGAGTTCTGCAAGAGATATAAGGAGCGGATAGGTGCAAGGATAACAGTGATTGATGAGAAAGGGCGTGTCCTGGGAGATTCTGATGAAGATGCCTCAAAGATGGAGGATCACCTCAACAGGCCTGAGATAAAGGAGGCCTTGCTTTCAGGTGCAGGCAATACCCTGAGGAGGGATTTTATTTATGTTGCCACTGTTGTGGAGAGATCCTCACAGAGATTTATTCTCAGGTTATCTATGCCCATTGAGATCGTCCGATCAGAGATAAGAAAGATAAGGATACCCATAATTATATCAATCCTTCTCCTCCTGTTTCTGCTTTTCCTTATAGGGAGTTATCAGTCACGAAGTATGAGAAGGGACATAAAGGAGATTGTAGGATTCTCTGAGAGGATTGTATCAGGTGATTTTGCAGAAGGTGGCGAGGGAGTGAGGCCTTTTATTGATAACCCGGAATTGAGGAGGCTTGCAGAACAGATCCTCCATATGGCAAGGGAGCTCTCCAGAAGGATTGAAGAGGCAAAAAAGGAGAGACAGACTATAGAGACAGTCTTAGAGAATATGATGGAAGGGCTCTTGATAATTGATGGAAAGGGTAGACCCCTTCTCATGAACAAGGCATTCAAGAGGATCTTCGGAATAAAAACAGAGGGCGA
>CAMTWD010000110.1:0-7226 GCA_947085365.1 uncultured Nitrospirota bacterium
AACTTGCACCTCCGGGGTGCAAGAGTGAGGCACCAGAGATTGATTATTAAATGGATGTTTATCTTCTGGGCAGGGCAGATAGGCGCCTTAATAGCAATATTGCAGATATTCTTTGGCAGATGATCCAGCCTTTTCTTTATGTTTTACTTTTGTTAAACTCAGGTTAGAAAGAGGCCAGCAAATTTTTTCTCTTTGTGTTAAAATTAAATATTGTGAAGGCAAGGGTTTACATCACATTAAAGAAGGGTGTCCTTGATCCCCAGGGAAAGGCAGTCCAGTCAGGGCTACAGAATCTTGGTTTCAAAGGGATTAAGGATGTTCGCGTTGGCAAGCTCATAGAGATGGAGCTTGATGGCCTTTCCATTGAAGAGGCCCAGAAAGACCTGAAGGAGATGTGCGAGAGCCTACTGGCAAATACTGTTATAGAAGACTATCACTTTGAGATCACAGAAGGTGAGACAAAGGTTACTGATAGGTGTATCCTTCAGGAAGGAAGGGTTATTGCCTGAAGGAGGTAATAGACCTGGAAGGTCTTCTGGCTCTATGTAGAAGGTGAGGGAGAGGGTGTGTTTGGAGTTGTTGTATTTCCAGGAAGCAATTGTGACCATGATTGTTATCATGTCTTGAAACATCTCCTTGCCCAGCCAGTTCAGTTTATATGGCATCAGGAAGAGAGGATTGACCCAGCCTTTAAGGTCCTCATCCTTCCAGGAGGATTTTCCTACGGAGACTATCTCAGGGCTGGTGCTATCGCGAGGTTTTCGCCTGTTATGAAGGCTGTAAAGGACTTTGCTGAAAAGGGAGGACTCGTTATAGGAATATGCAATGGCTTCCAGATCCTCCTTGAGGCAGGCCTCCTGCCAGGTGCAATGCTCCGTAACAGAGGGTTGAAGTTCATCTGCAGGGATGTTTATCTCAGGGTTGAAAACAACAGGACACCCTTTACAAGTGAATGCAGAGAGGGGCAGGTCCTGAAGATCCCCATTGCCCACGGAGAGGGAAATTACTTCGCCCCTCCTGAGGTCATCAAATCCCTTAAAGATAATAACCAGATAGTCTTCCGTTACTGTAGCCCTGATGGCTCAATCAGTGATGAGGTAAATCCCAACGGGTCTATTGAGAATATAGCCGGGATTATCAACAGGGATGGGAATGTCCTCGGTATGATGCCCCATCCTGAGAGGGCTGCTGAAGATATCTTAGGGAGCACTGATGGACTCTATATATTTAGATCATTGATAAATGCTGTGAAGCAGTCTTCAGGGATTCTCCTTAGCGACGAGGTAACGGTAGCAAAGTGAAGGGATGCTCCACTATCTGCTGAAAAGGTTATTGGGAACAATCCCAATACTTTTTGGGATAACCATCATCACATTCATTGTTATCCACCTTGCCCCAGGAGGTCCAGCAGAGACCCAGACAGAATTAAATATAAGGGCATCCCAGGAGGCAAGGGAGAACTTAAAGAGGCTCTACGGACTTGACAAACCCCTTCATGTGCAGTATCTCACCTGGCTCAAAAGGGCAATAAGGCTTGACTTTGGTGAATCCTTTGTTGACCAGAGGAGGGTAATAGACAAGATAAAAGAGAGGATACCCATTACCCTCTCCATAAACATCATCTCGATGGTGATAATATTTCTCTTTGCAATACCGATTGGGGTGCTTTCAGCCTCAAGGAGGAATTCCTTCTTTGATAGATTGACCACCCTCTTTGTCTTTGCAGGCTTTTCCATGCCCCATTTCTGGCTTGCCCTTTTGTTGATGATCCTCTTCGGGGTTGAGCTTGGATGGTTTCCCATCTCAGGGATACAGAGCATAGAGACTGCTGATATGGGATTCTTTGAGAGGGTCCTGGATATAGGAAGGCATCTTGTGCTTCCTGTCTCAGTGGCTACCCTTGGTGGAATAGCAGGCCTTTCAAGATACACCCGTTCCAGTATGCTCGAGATCCTGAGACAGGATTACATAAGAACTGCAAGGGCAAAGGGTCTTCCAGAAAAGACTGTAATATTCAGACATGGCCTGAGGAATGCCCTTCTTCCTGCGATAACGATACTCGGACTTTCTGTCCCCGGTCTTATCGGAGGGAGCGTTATATTTGAGAGCATATTTGCAATACCCGGTATGGGTCAGCTCTACTATTCCTCTGCCATGGCAAGGGATTATCCCGTCATTATGGGCATGCTCGTAATAATTGCCATACTGACCCTCCTCGGAAATCTCATTGCTGATATCTGCTATGCCCTTGTGGACCCCAGGATAAGACTTGGTGGAAAGGAGAGATGAGGTCTCTCAGAAGGGCCTGGTTATTTTTCAGGGATAATCCCGTAGGGGCTGTTGCCTTCTTCATCATCCTTTCCATCTCTTCCCTTGCCCTCCTTGCCCCCTATATAGCACCCTATTCACCTACAGAGATTGATGTGGAGAATGTCCTCTCCCCTCCGAGCCCGGAGCACCCCTTTGGTACGGATGAGCTTGGAAGGGATGTCCTTACAAGGATGCTCTATGGTGCAAGGGTTTCCCTTTCTGTTGGGTTCATAGCAGTGGGTATAGCTGTTCTCATAGGGATAATTATAGGAGCAATCGCAGGCTATTATGGAGGAATGATTGATGCCATCCTTATGAGATTCGTTGACATAATGCTTACCTTTCCCACGATATTTCTGATCCTTGCCATCGTGGTTATTGTGGAGCAGAGTATATGGACGATCATGGTTGTGATTGGTCTTACTGGTTGGATGGATGTGGCAAGGCTTGTGAGGGCAGAGTTTCTTACCTTAAAAGAAAGGGAATTTGTCCAGGCAGCAAAGGCAATTGGGGTATCTAATTTCAAGATTATCTTCAGGCATATCCTTCCCAACAGCCTTGCCCCTGTATTCGTGGCTGCCATCTTCGGAATTGCAGGAGCTATCCTTACGGAATCTGCCCTCTCCTTTCTTGGGTTTGGTATAAAACCTCCTGAGCCGAGCTGGGGGAATATCCTCACATCAGGTAAAGACAATATAGAGGTTGCCTGGTGGCTTTCCCTCTTCCCGGGTCTTGCTATATTCATTACAACCCTGAGCTTTAACCTTCTTGGGGAGGCCCTCAGGGATAGCCTTGATCCGAGGCTCAGGAAGAATAATCAGTGAATATCCTCTCCGTGATATCCCCTGAGATGGCCTTTGCAGAGGCCTCCATCGCTTCATAAAGGGCCTTTATAAAACTATCCTTTGCTGACTCAAGGAATAAAGGCATCTTCATTGACCTGGCAATCCTCTCTGTCTCGAGATTATACAGGTGGAGTATCTGAAATAGTGTCCTTCTGAATTCCTCTCTTTTATATGCCCTCCTGATAACACTGAAGATCTCTTCTCCATCCTCCCAGTTGTTCAGGATCTCGCATATAAACCCTGCGAGGAGATGGAGTCTTTTCTTTCTTATCCTGTTGATCTCACTGTAAGGGATGTGAATCCTTACTGGCAGAGGACCCGTCTTCTGGATAAATTCTTTATCTATCTCTTTTGTCCTCTTCAGTATCTCATTGAACTCCTCATCGGAGACCCTTTTATCCCTTTCGTAGGCATCAAATACGAGGATTATGGCGAGTCTATCCTTCCGTATCTCCTTCTCCACATTCTCCTGTAAGAAATCTGAGACAGCAGGCATCATTACCTTGAAGAGGAGATGGGATTTGAGGTGCTCAACTGTCTTCAAGCTGAAGGTGTGCAGAATCTGGCCGTATATCTCAGAGATTATCGCGAGCCTGTCCACAGGCTTATTATCCTGTATCCACCGCAGGGTTTATCCGAAAGCCCGGCAAAAAAGTCACATCCATCAATTCTGAAACTGCATCTTTCACAGATCGAGAAATCTCCTGGCAGGAATACCCTGATATCTCCATTGATTGTCTTCCTCAATAAATTCAATCTTCCTCATCTCATGCCCTGTTTGCAGGTCTCATGGAGATGACCTGCCATGCCTTCTCATCAAGTTCTTCAATATAATCGCTTATCCTGTAAATCCTGCCGCAGGACCTGCAGCGTAGATAAACAGACCTTCAATCAATCTCTATCTCCACAATGCCTTCACAATACCTACATCTCATGACTATATCCCTCTCTTTTATATTATAACTTTAAGTCCGAAAAATAGAGATAGAAAATTGTTAGTCCTCTCAAACCCCTATTTTCTTTTATTCCCTCTCCCCTTTGGGGAGAGGGGAGGGTGAGGGGGACAGTCAAGGGAGAGGGGACTATTGGGAAATTTCTATCTCTATTTCAGGGTTTAAGCCAGCAGATTTGAATCCCTTTCCTGAAATGGTGTATACTCTTTTTTATCCGATATGAACCACCTTGGAACCTTCAGAGGTTAGTGGGTGCTTTATAAAGAGATAAAATAAAAAAATTAGACAAACGAAGATTCATCTGTGGTAAAATATTTAATTGAGTTATTCCAGAGGTTAGTTACTAATTGTAAATGGGTAACGGAAGGAAAGAGGAGGTAATATATGAAGATTGAAGATCTTAATGATGAGTTTGTGGATGCCTCTTACAAGGGTGCATCAGCTATCCTTACACCTGAGCAGAAGAGGAGGGGACTTCTTATCCATGCCCTTCAGGCGATCCAGGAGGAATACAATTATCTTCCAGAGGATGCCCTGAGAAGGCTTTCAGAGAAACTCCATATACCCCTTGTGGATATATATTCTACTGCATCATTCTACAAGCAGTTTTATTTCAAGCCAAGGGGCAGGAATGTGGTCTGCGTATGTGTGGGGACGGCCTGTCATGTCAGGGGTGCTCCAAAGGTTCTCGAAAGACTGAAGGAGACCTTTCAGATCAATGAGGGTGAGACCTCTCCTGACCTCTCCGTGACCCTTGAGACAGTGGGATGTGTGGGATGCTGTAGCCTTGCCCCTGTGGTAACTGTTAATAATGAGATTATAGGGAATGTGGGACCAGTAAAGTTGGAGGAGATTGTTAAGACAATAAGTCAGAGAGGATGAGTTATGGAGAGATTAAAAAGCATAGATGATCTGAGAAGATTGAGAGAAAGGCTATCAAAGGAATTCCTTTCAGAGAGACCAAGGGCGAGGGTCTGCTGTGGGACTGCCTGTAGTGCCTCGGGTTCAGCAAAGGTTATCGAGGCCCTTGAATCAGAGGCAAAGGCAAAGGGTATCCACCTTGAGATTGTGAGGACAAGGTGTCAGGGAATGTGCCAGAGAGGCCCAAATCTGAGGATAGACCCTTACGATATCTACTACCAGAGGGTGACCCCTGAGAATGCAAGATGGATTGTTACCTACACCTTAGCTGCAGGCACACCCTACAGACAGAGCCTCTACAGGAAAGATATACTCCATGAACCCATTGCCCATATAACAGACCTGCCTTTTTACAAAAAACAGCTCAGACTGGTCTTGAAGAACAACGACAGGATTGACCCAATGAATATATACCATTATATTGCTGTTGGTGGATACAGGGCCCTTGAGAAGGCCCTTTCAGAACTCACACCTGATCAGGTCCTTGATGAGGTTGATAGGGCAAATCTGAGGGGTCGCGGTGGAGCAGGATTTCCTGCAGGAAAGAAGTGGAGGCATACAAAAAACTCTCCGGGTGACATAAAGTTTGTTGTTGCCAATGGTGATGAGGGTGACCCTGGAGCATTTATGGATAGGGCAATAATGGAAGCTAATCCCCACAGTGTTCTTGAGGGAATGCTCCTCTGTGCCTATGCCATTGGTGCAAGATATGGATTTATCTATGTAAGACATGAATATCCCCTTGCAGTTAAGCACTTGAGACATGCCATAAAACAGGCTGAGGAACTGGGGCTTCTTGGCGAGAATATCCTTGGAACAGATTTTACCCTCTATCTGGATGTTCGTGAGGGAGCAGGTGCCTTTGTCTGCGGTGAATCTACTGCCCTCGTTGCCTCTATTGAGGGCGAAAGGGGATTTCCAAGACCAAGACCACCAAGGCTCTCTGAGCCTGGCGGAGGTGTCTTTGGCTATCCCACAAATCTCAACAATGTAGAGACCTATGCCTGTGTGCCCCTTATTATAGAAAAAGGGGCTGACTGGTTCAGGAGTATCGGGACAGAGAATTCTCCAGGGACAAAGGTCTTTGCCCTGGCAGGAAAGGTGAAGAATACACTACTTATAGAGGTTCCAATGGGTATTACCCTGAGGGAGATAATCTTTGATATTGGTGGCGGGATTGTTGGTGATAAGCGCTTCAAGGCAGTCCAGACAGGAGGACCTTCTGGAGGGTGTATTCCTGAGGAGTTCCTTGATATGCCTGTGGACTTTGACTCCCTCACAGAGGTAGGCTCGATGATGGGCTCAGGTGCGATGATAGTGATGGATGAGGATACCTGTATGGTTGATGTGGCAAGGTATTTTCTCTCCTTCACACAGTCTGAGTCCTGTGGAAAGTGTCCACCCTGCAGGATTGGCACATACCAGATGTTGAAGATTATGGAGAGGATATGCTCAGGTCAGGGAGAGGACGGGGATATTGAGAGGCTTGAGGAGTTAGGGAGGCTTGTCCAGAAGGCTTCTCTCTGCGGTCTCGGTCAGACTGCACCAAATCCAGTGCTAACGACGATAAGATACTTCAGGGAAGAGTATGAAGAACATATCTACGATAAGTATTGCAGGGCAAAGGTATGCAGGGGGCTGGGTCTCTACACCATTTATCAGGAGACATGTTTTAGGTGTGGTCTCTGTAAAGAGGCCTGTGCCTACGATGCAGTGAAGGAGACGAGGGATAGCTACTTTATTGATCAGGACTACTGCACAAAGTGCTATGCCTGCTACCTGGCATGCCCTATAGATGCCGTTAAGATAGAGAAGGCATCCCGTGAGCCTGTATCAAGACAACTTAATAAGTAAGGGTTTAGGAGTGAGTCATGACAGAGGTAAGGGAGAAAAAGGTTGAGGATATAAAGAAGGAGGCAGAGGCCTCAAGAAGATGTCCTGTCCAGAGGTCTCTCTTTTATATTACAGAGTTTCTCAATGGTCCTATGTGCGGAAGATGTTTTCCCTGCGAGATGGGGACCTACGAGGCAAGGATAAGGTTTGAGAACCTTGTTGAGGGCCGTGGCAGTGAGGAGGACCTTTCTGCCTTGAAGAGGATAATGAATTATATGCTCATAGCCTCTATGTGCCTGAAGGGTAAGAATACTGCAAGGTTCGTCCTTGAATGGATTGGCTCAGGGGAATTCCTCAGTCATGT
>CAMTWD010000111.1:0-12451 GCA_947085365.1 uncultured Nitrospirota bacterium
AGATCTTGAAGAACTGGGTTATCTACTTCAACCCCATACCTCAGCAGGAAGGATACCCACTGATAAAGGCTATAGATTCTATGTGAATCAAATCCTCAATGAGGAATTGCAGGTAAATGCCTCTTTAATAAAAGAGATTACCAGAAGGCTTCAGGAGATAAAAGATAGCATTGACCTCTTACTTGAGAGAACAGCCAAGTCACTGGCGAACCTTACCCATTATGTAAGCCTGGCCTCCCATCCCTTTGGAGCTGACACTATTATAAAAAGAATCGAGATAAAGCGATTAAATAGTTCACAGATACTTTTCACCTTTGAAACCTCCGAAGGAAATCTGAAACGGAGGATACTCGATGTAGCGGGTTCATTCTCTCAGGCTGAACTTAACGAGGCTGCAAAATATATAAATTCAAGGTTATCGGGATACTCTATAAAGGAGATGAGAGAACAGATATTCCTTGAGCTGACAAAGGATAAGGTTATCTGTGATGCCCTTATCTCAAAGACAATAAGGCTTTTGAGGGAGGCCCTTCTTGCAGAGGATATGTTATTTATATATGGTTTTTCTCAAGTCTTTGAACTTCCTGATTTCTTCAATATAGCAAAGATAAGGGAGCTTGTTAAGGCCATTGAGAACAAACATCTGATCTTAAATCTCCTTGACGAGTTGATTTACAGTTCTGATGGAATGAAGGTTATAATAGGTTCTGAGAATCAGATCAGGGAGATGCGAGACTTTAGCATAGTTGCTTCAACTTATTATGAAAGGAATAAACCGGTTGGTGCCATATGCCTGATTGGTCCCAAAAGGATGGATTACGCAAAGGCCATATCAATGGTAAAGACCGTTGCTGATTTTATAACCCATGTCCTTTCCGAGAGGAGGAGAAATGGCTGAGGAAAGAGAGAGAGACCTTTCTGAAGGTGGAGCAGAATCAGAGGCCTCAGAAGAGAAAGTCCCTACCGAGCAAGGAGATACTACCTCTGAGGCTCCTGATATTACTGCCCCTTCAGGAGAAATAACCCATGAGGAGACCTTAAAGATATCTGGTGAGGAAAAAGAAGGACTTACCTTTGATCATGAGGCATTTATCGAAAATCTAAAAAAAGAGCTTGAGGTTTTAAAGGATAAATATATGAGGCTTTATGCAGAATTTGAAAATTACAAAAAGATGGTGGCAAGGGAAAGAGAAGAGCTTATTAAATATTCCAACGAGGCACTTATAAGCAGTCTGATCCCTTCTATTGATAACCTTGAGATGGCACTCAAACACGCAGGGGATGTAAATTCAGGTCTTGTGGAGGGTGTAAGGATAACCCTCAAGGAGATTCTCAGGGCCCTCGAAAAGGCTGGTCTGATTCCTATAGAAGCCCTTATGAAGCCCTTTGATCCCCAGTATCATGAGGCCATGTCCATGGTGGAGAGAGGAGATGTGGAGGAGATGACTGTTGTAGAGGAGTTCAGGAAGGGCTATATATACAAAGACAAGGTCCTCAGGCCTTCTCTTGTGGCGGTTTCAAAAAAGCCTGAAAGAAGAGAAGACTCTGAATAAAAAACTAAAAGGAGGTTATGGGATATGGGAAAGGCAATAGGTATTGATCTCGGTACGACAAATTCTGTTGTTGCTGTTGTTATTGGTGGTGAACCTGTGGTTATACCAAACCAGGAGGGATCAAGGACGACTCCCTCTGTGGTTGCCTTTACTGAAAAGGGTGAGAGGCTTGTTGGCCAGATTGCCAAGAGGCAGGCCATAACAAACCCTACAAACACAATCTTTTCTATAAAGAGGCTGATGGGCAGAAAATATGACTCTCCTGAGGTAAAGGAGGCCATGAAGAGGCTTCCTTACAAAATAGTTCCAGCCCCCAATGGCGATGCCCATGTGGAGATAATGGGCAAGGTTTATTCACCACCTGAGATATCAGCAATGATCCTCCAGAAACTCAAACAGGCCGCTGAGGACTACTTAGGAGAGCCTGTTACGGAGGCTGTCATCACCGTTCCAGCATACTTTGATGATAGCCAGAGACAGGCCACAAAGGATGCTGGAAGGATTGCAGGTCTTAATGTTCTGAGGATAATAAATGAGCCAACAGCAGCAGCCCTTGCCTATGGACTTGACAAGAAGAAGGAAGAGAGGATCGCCGTGTATGACCTTGGAGGAGGAACCTTTGATATCTCCATCCTTGAGATAGGTGAGGGTGTGATAGAGGTAAGGTCAACAAATGGTGATACCTATCTTGGTGGTGATGACTTTGACCTTAGGATTATGGACTGGCTTATCGAGGAATTCAAAAAGGATCAGGGCATAGACCTGAGACAGGACAAGATGGCCCTTCAGCGTCTTAAGGAGGCTGCAGAAAAGGCAAAGATAGAACTTTCGCAGGCTATGGAGACAGAGATTAATCTCCCCTTTATTACTGCTGATGCTACAGGACCAAAACATCTTGTGATGAAACTTACGAGGGCAAAGTTTGAACAGCTTGTGGAAGACCTGATACAGAAGACCATTGAACCATGCAAACTTGCCCTTTCGGATGCCAATCTCACACCAAAGGATATTGATGAGGTAATCCTTGTGGGTGGCCAGACAAGGACACCAAAGGTGCAGCAGATTGTTAGAAATTACTTTGGCAAAGAACCAAATAAATCAGTAAATCCTGACGAGGTGGTGGCTATTGGTGCAGCCATACAGGCAGCTGTTCTTAAGGGTGAGGTGAAAGAGGTATTGCTTCTTGATGTTACACCCCTTTCCCTTGGAATAGAGACCCTCGGTGGTGTCTTTACAAAGATAATTGAGAGAAACACCACTATACCCACAAGGAAATCCCAGATATTTACCACTGCTACAGATAATCAGCCTGCCGTTACAATAAAGGTCTATCAGGGTGAGAGGCCAATAGCAGCAGACAATAAACTCCTCGGTGTATTCGAGCTTGTAGGAATACCACCAGCTCCAAGGGGTGTACCACAGATTGAGGTCACCTTTGATATAGATGCCAATGGAATACTGCATGTCTCTGCAAAAGACCTTGGTACAGGCAAGGAACAGTCCATAAGGATAACCGCCTCAAGCGGTCTTACAGAGGAAGAAATAAAGAGGATGATGAGGGAGGCTGAAGAGCATGCTGAAGAAGATAGAAGGAAGAGACAGCTTGCAGAGGCAAGAAACGAGGCAGACAATCTGATATATTCGGTAGAAAAATCCCTCCGTGAGTATGGAGATAAGATCACAGAGGCAGAGAGGAAAGAGATTCAGGAGGCCCTTGAAAGATGTAAGAAGGCTAAGGATACATCTAATAATATAGACGAGATAAAGAAGGCAATAGAAGAGCTCACACGGGCATCTTACAGGATTGCAGAGCATATATATAAGACTGCTCAAACCTCTGGTACTACATCACAGAGCCATAAAAAGGAAGATGTGGTGGAAGCAGAGTTTGAGGATGTAGATAAAAAGGACAAGAGCTGATAGAGAATAGAGGAGCTGGTCAGGTTTATAAATGAGAGGGATGAAGGATTACTATGAGATACTGGGGGTCCCAAGGGATGCAAGCCCTGAGGAGATAAAGAAGGCCTTCAGAAGGCTTGCCCTGAAGTACCATCCTGACAGAAACCCTGGCGATAAAGAGGCTGAAGAGAAATTTAAGGAGATAAATGAGGCCTATGCCTGTTTGAGCGATCCTGTAAAGAGACAGCAGTATGACCAGTTCGGAACTACCACCTTTGGTGAGGGCCCTGGATTCGGGCCTTTCACCACAACCTTTGGTGATATCTTCGAAGAGATCTTCGAGGATTTCTTTGGCGTCTTTACAGGTAGAAGGGCAAAGAGGCCTGTAAAAGGCGAAGACCTCAGGTATAATCTCACCATAACCCTTGAGGAGGCTGCCTTCGGAGTTGAAAAGGTAATAGAGATTCCAAAGACCGAGCCCTGTCCTGATTGCATCGGAACTGGCTCTGCCTCCAGAAGACCCTCTTCTTGTCCTGACTGTAGGGGTACAGGTCAGGTAAGATATCAACAGGGATTTTTCACAATCTCAAAGACCTGTCCCAGATGTAGGGGAAAGGGCTTCTTTATAGGAGATCCCTGCAAGAGGTGTAATGGCACAGGTCTTACGACGAGGACAAAGGCCCTGTCTATAAAAGTGCCTGCTGGTGTAGAAACAGGTTCAAAGCTTAAATTAAGAGGAGAGGGTGAGCTGGGAAGGAATGGAGGTCCTCCTGGTGACCTCTATATCTACATAACTGTGGAAGAACATCCCATCTTTAAAAGGGAGGGCAATGATATCATCTGTGATATCCCTATTACATTTCCGCAGGCTGTACTTGGAGCTGAGATAGAGGTTCCGACCCTTGATGGAAAGACGGTCCTTAAAATACCACCAGGAACCTCCTCAGGTACAGAATTTGTACTGAAGGGCAGGGGGCTTCCGAGGCTTCATGGTCATTCAAGAGGTAATCAGAGAGTCAGGGTGCATATTGAGGTTCCAAAAAGACTCACTCCAAGGCAGAGGGAACTCATAGAGGAACTTGCAAGGCTTAATGGTGAAGAACCTGAAAGATCATTCATGGATAAGATCAAGAACCTCTTCTCTAACTAATCACCTATCTCTTGAAGCATCCTTGCATAGTCCCTGAATAATCCAAGTGCCTTTCTGTGTCCTTCTGTAAGGTCATAAGAGAGGGATCTCCAGTAGGAGGAGACCTCCTCCTTTCCGATTATCTTACTGATGGGTGGTATGTGAGCAATCCTGTGGGGGTTTTCAAGAAGATCCTTTTTTATCATGTCAAGGTATCCCTTCAGTTTCGTGACAAGTTCTTTCTTTGTATCACTTATATCCTTTCTTACAATCCAGAGGGCGTAGACAAAAGGAAGACCAGTGTATCGAAACCAGAGCTCACCGAGGTCATAGGTGTAAAGGTCCTTCCTGAGATAAAGGCCTTTCATTGCCTCATCACCTATAAGAAGATAGGCGGGATATTCCTTAAGGCCTTCCTCAAGAGGAAGGGTGCTACTCATGGTCTTTACATTCATCCCAAGGAAGATGTTCAGTATTATCCTCAACTGGATTACTGAAGTCTCGGACTGATTGGTTACCAGAAGAACCCTATCCTTCAGGTCTTTTAGAGGTAACCTGCTGAAGAGGATTATACTCCTTACAGGGCCTATGGAGCTCACAGAATGCCCCTCTATAATCTCATAAAGTTCCTCATTCATAAGATATTCAACAGAGGAGGAGGGACTTACATCTACCTCACCAGATCTCAGTCTCCTATTTAGCCCTGATGGCACATCCTCGAGAAATTCAAAATACGGTTCATTGAGCCTTTCAAGATAATAAAAAAAGGGGAATAGATTCAGATAGGGTATCCTGCCGATTATGAGACCCTCCAATTTATCCCTTTATCACTCCTATAGGATGGAGTCTTGCCACCTTTTTTGAGATTCCAGCCCTGTGGACCACCTCCACAACACTGGATACATCCTTATAGGCCTCTGACATCTCCTCAGCAAGGGTCTCCCTTCCAGCAGATCTAACGATAATCCCTCTCTCCTCCATCTCCTTTGAGATAGACCTTCCCTTTGCCCTTTTTATCGCCTGATGTCTTGAAAGGAGCCTTCCAGCACCATGGCATGTTGAACCAAAGGTCTCCTTCATTGCCTTTTCTGTACCAAGGAGTATAAAGGAATATCTTCCCATATCACCAGGGATAATTACAGGTTGACCTATCTTTCTATAAACAGGTGGCAATTCAGGGTGACCCGGTGGAAATGCCCTCGTGGCACCCTTTCTATGGACGATGAGCTTCATCTCCTTGCCATTGACTATATGTTCCTCAATCTTTGCTATATTATGGGCTACATCATATACAAGTGTTAGGCCGAGCTCTCTTGGTGAGATATTAAATACCTTCATAAAACACTCCTTTGTCCAGTGCATGAGGCACTGTCTGTTAGCCCATGCATAATTTGCAGCAGCCTTCATGGCAGAAAGATAATCCTGTGCCTCAGGGCTCTTAAAAGGTGCACAGCCAAGCTCTTTATCAGGAATCTCTATACCATACTTCTTAGCTGCCTTTTCCATAACCTTGACAAAATCTGTACATACCTGATGGCCAAATCCCCTTGAACCTGTGTGGATCATGACGGTTATCTGGTTTTTAAAGAGGCCGAGCTCTGTAGCAGCCTCTTCATCGTATATCTCATCCACATACTGGACCTCAAGAAAGTGATTACCAGAACCAAGTGTGCCCTGCTGTTCCCTTCCCCTTTCATAGGCCTCCTTGCTTATAATGGAAGGATCAGCTCCTTCAATGCAACCACCTGATTCGATCCTCTCAAGATCATCGGGATCGCCAAAGCCATTCTCAACAGCCCACCTGGCACCCTTTCTAAGAATCTCCTTCTCCTGTGATGGATCAAGCCTGATCCTTCCCTTTGAGCCCACTCCAGTAGGTATCTCATTATAGAGGGTATTTACCAGTTCTTTGATCTTTGGCATCACCTCCTTTAAGGTAAGGTTGGACCTCAGGAGCCTCACGCCGCAGTTGATATCATATCCAACACCTCCAGGAGAGATGACCCCTTCTTCCAGATCAAAGGCTGCAACGCCTCCAATGCTAAAGCCATATCCAGCATGGATATCAGGCATGGCAAGGGAGGGTCCAACTATTCCTGGAAGGGTAGCCACATTTGCTACCTGATCAACAGAGGCCTTCTCAAGATCCCTTTCCAGTTCTTTATCAACATATATAATGCCATTTGTCCTCATCCCTGGCCTGTAATCCCTTGGGACCTCCAGTCTGTATTCATCTATTCTCCTTAATCCTTCTACAGACATAAATCTCACCTCCTACTGTTACTTTGCGACCAATCAGATATCAAAGATGATATCTGCCTTCCAGAGACCGCTCTTTGGATCCTTTATAAATCTTAGATTATGATAAGTAGCCGCCTTAACGAGGAGCCTTCTTTCATGTCTTAAGGGGTCAAATTCCTCACCCCTCACAGCACCCCTGAGCCAGTAGTTACCGGTCTCTGGAGGGTTATCCCCACCAAGATCCCTTATGTTGCTTTCCAATATTATCTCCTTTCCGATAAAGCCATGGGCATCAAAATGAAAGATGAGTTCATTTAAAAAGGATATAAGGAGTTCTTCTATGGTATCGCCTTTAAGGTCTAAGGTGATATCCTTAACAGGATTTATGGCTTCAATCTCAGTTATAAGGTTATAAAGCCCGATAGCTGCATTAACAAAGATCTCTTCAGGATCCCTGCCCTCAACCCTGATGCCCACATCTCCAGATACATCTATTATCTCAAAGCCCATATATTATTTTATCATACAGCTACGAGATGAACTGAACAGGAGATACAGGGATCATAAGCCCTGATGAGTCTTTCGCAATCTCTCTTCAGGGTATCATGCCTACTCTCTGAGGCATAATCCTTTACTAATTCCTGAAGCATCCTTTCCATGTGATAGAGGTTCTGTGAGGTGGGAGGAACGAGTCTTGCCTCTTTTATAATACCTCCTTCATCCACTTCATAGGAATGTATAAGTATGCCTCTTGGTGCCTCTGTTATCCAGGTTGCCTTTCCTGAAGAAGGCTCATAATCCACAGAAGCCCTATCTGGCTCTTCATAGCCCTTTATCAATCTCATGGATTCATAAAAGGCATAGGAGATCTCAATTGCCCTTGCTATGATGGACATATTTATATCCTTTAAAGGGAATTCTATCCCGAGTCCTTTTATAAGACCTTTGATTTCATCGGGAAGGAACTGATGATTAATATTCACCCTCGAGAGGGGTCCTACAAGATAGGGGATATCCTCTCTAAAATTGGAGATCATTGAAAAGAGGGCGGAGGAGTAAGGTCTCTGGAATTCCTTTATTATCGTGATAAACTCTTCCATAGAGACCTCTAAACCGGAACTGGATATGACAGGCCCATAAATCAAAGGATATTCATCCACTCCCTTAAGGGATACAAATTCATGCTCCTTTTTAATATCTTTAAAGGAAAGACCTGCTGTCCATCTTATAACCCTTAAGGATTCCTCAAAGGCCCTTTCTATTTCAGGGACAAGCCTCAGGAGTTCCCTCTTCTGAGGAAGACTATAGAATCCACCAATCCTTACAGATACAGGGTGGATGGACCTTCCTCCTATAATATTCAGAATGGAGTTTCCGATCCTCTTAAACCATAATCCCTTTTTTAGTATCTCTAAGTAGTCTTTTGAAGACCACGCATCAGGTAAATCAAAGAAGTCAGGTCCGTGAAGGAGGAATATATGAAGGCTGTGACTTTCTATCCACTCACCTAAGTAAAAAAGCCTCCTGAGATCC
The DNA here is from genome assembly GCA_947085365.1 of uncultured Nitrospirota bacterium. GTDB lineage: Bacteria > Nitrospirota > Thermodesulfovibrionia > Thermodesulfovibrionales > CALJEL01 > CALJEL01. Next base: position 8,356 of record CAMTWD010000111.1, read on the forward strand.
TTTATCGGCTCAGGCACTTCAATATGAAATATCTTTTCAAAAGCAAGGGCTGCTGTTATCTGATACGCCACAGGACATATCCCACAAATCCTTGCTGTAAAATCTATTGCCTCCTGGGGTGTCCTTCCTCTTAAAAAGGCCTCAAAAAACCTTGGGGCTTCCCATACATTAATCCTCACACCAACAGGTATGCCCTCTTTCAACTCCACAACAAATCCCGCCTCACCCTCAATCCTTGAGATATAATCTCTCTTTATTACCCTTCTTCTACTCATGAATTCCCTCAATCCTTGCCTTTCTGTAGGCATAAGAGTTCATCTTATCAAGAAGTTTTATAAAATCCCTTTCTGGGATATCGAGCCCCTCAAATATCCCTGCAAGGGAATTTATATTTGCACCCTCCTTTGGGCCGAAGCAACCATAGCAGGGTCTTCTGAAATGAGTGCAGAGGGCACCACATCCTGCCTTTGTTACAGGTCCAAGACAGGGCTGACCTGAAGAGACGAGTATGCATGGTATAGCCTTCTTTTTACATTCCATACAGAGACTGTAAAGAGGAAGGGCAGGCCTCTTCTCCAGTATAAAGGCAACAAGGACCTCCTCTATTGCCTCTGTTGAAACAGGACATCCCCACAATTCGTAATCCACATAGATATGCTCATTGACAGGTATTGATACAGATAAGGATTCTATCGTCTCAACAGAGGGATATACATAACTCTTGAACTCCCCAAGACTTGCCCAGTTTCTGAGGGCCTGAATTCCTCCTGATGTGGCACAAGCACCAATCGTGATAACCTTTCTTGCCTGCTCCCTTATATTAAATACCTCTTCCTTCTGGCGGTCTGTTGTGATGGATCCTTCAATAATGGCAATATCAAATGAACCTTTTACTGTTCTGTCAGTTCCCTCTTTAAAATGGACTATATCGTAAAATTTAAACATCTCAAGAAGCCTTTCCTCCAGATTTAAGAGACTGAGCTGGCATCCGTCACAGGATGTGAGTTTAAAGATACCTATTCTCAATCTCTTCACCTTATAACTCCCTTATCCCCAGAAGATGTTCAATCTCTGAATATCTGAAGACAGGACCATCCCTGCATACAAATTTAGGTCCAAACATGCAGTGGCCACAGGTCCCCATGCCACAATTCATATTCCTCTCCATTGAGAGAAATATCTTTTCAGCAGGGACACCCATTATTATTAATTCCCTTACTACATTCTGCATCATTATCTCTGGACCACATACAAAGGCCACAGTATTGAGGGAATTAATGGTCATATATCTGAAGAGACCTGTTACAAGTCCTACAGGACCACGCCAGTGCTCTTCGGGATCAGCTCTCTCCACTGTTATAAATACTCTCATCCTCTCCCGGTATCTCGGAAATTCATCCCTGTAGAGAATATCCTTTGGTGTTTTTGCACCATAAAGGATGGAAGGAGGTCTTTTGAGGGGGCTCTTCATTATGTATCTGATAACAGATCTAAGAGGGGCTATACCAAGACCACCTGCAATTATTATTAATTCCCTGTCTTCAATCTCTTCCAGAGGCCATCCCCTTCCAAAGGGTCCCCTGAAGTTTATTATATCTCCTTCCTGAAGTCTTGATATCTTTGTAGTCACATCCCCTGCTATTCTTATGGTATGAGTAAGTTCTGCATCAAAGTTGGAGGAACTTATGGAGATCGGGGCCTCTCCTATGCCCGGGATATAGAGCATATTAAACTGCCCTGGTTTGAAAGAATAAGACCTTGCCCGGGCTCTATCTATTATCTTCAGACCATAGGTAAGGGTGTCCCTTGTCTCTTTCTTAATCCATTTTATTGAGGCCTCATAATATTCTGGGGTCATGATGAAAGCCTCCTCAGGATCTCTGTTAGATCAATCCCAGCGGGACACCAGGTTATACATCTGCCACATCCTACACATCCCTTCATCCCGAACTGTTCTTCCATATAAATAAGCTTATGCATGAACCAGTGTCTGTAGCGGGCCTTCCTGGAAGGTCTGAAATTTCCACCGTGGATCCTTGCAAAATTTCTTGAAAAACAGGAATCCCATTCTCTTATCCTTACACCATTAATTGATGTCTTCTCAAAGGATGAGAGTCTCACCCTGTCGTAGGCAGAGTTGCAGAAACAGGTAGGGCATACCTGTGTGCAATTACCACATTCAAGATCAATCCGTGATATCTCTTCCCAGAGAGGAGATTCAAGCCTTTGATAAAGGGATTTTAAACTCTCTTTATCAAGAACCCTTTTTATGGATTTTTTACATCCTTCAATAACCTCTTCCCTTTTTCTTATGTCAGATTCTCCTACCTTCCCATAGGGAATCTCCTTTAATATCCATAGGAGTCTTTCAGAGTATATCTCTACCAGCAAGGAATCACCTATCTCTGTAATAACTGCATCAGCCCCTCCTTTTACCCCAGGCCCTGTGAAGAGGGAGGGGCAGAAACAATTTTCATTTGGAAAGAGGCAGTTAATAGCAATTACAAAGGAATTAGCCCTCTTTGCCTTATAGACGGGATCAAGGCTGAATATCCGGTCATATAATTTTAGGGCCTCTATATCGCAGGCCCTGAGGCCAAAGAGTACAAAAGGCTCCTGATCAACTAAATCCTTTATCTTTAAAACTCCCTTGTCATGATGCCACTCAAAGAGTTCCTGAACAGGAGGAAAAAGAAATCTTTTAAATGAATCAGGCCCTATGCTGAAGGAAAATAATTGTGGTCTCTTTTCCTGAGAGATCCTGTAAAAACCAGGTCCATGAATATCCACTGAGTGAAAGGGGATATCCCTGAATCCTATCTCCCTGAGGAGAATCGTGTCTGCCTGAATAGCAGGGCCTATTACCTTAAAAGAGGAGGCAAGTCTATCAAAAAGGATCTGTAACGATTCTATCTTTATCTTAATTAATTCGGGCATCAACTACAGCATGAGCCATGCTCTGACGCACCACTGATGGTGAAGCCGTATCCTCGAGAATAGTCAATTGTTGCATCCTTGAGCATATTATCTGCCCAGATGTCGAGGAATATCTTAAGCCCTTCTACCTCTACCGTCGTATCTGTGGGATAAGGCTCTTTGGCTATCTCCATAGCCAAGGAGGGCCTTCAACCTCCTGAAAGGAATATCCTTATAGCTGAATCTTCTGCCTTCTGGTCTCTGAGTATCTCTTTGAATCTTTCCACTGCTTCGGCTGATACCTTCAAGGGTATACCTCCTTGTATTTTTGTTATTTTATTATTATAACACATTACCTTTAACCTTGTCTGAAGGTATGAAGCTTTATTAAAATGGAATATGAGGCTCAAGACCCTCAGCCTCGGCACTAAGTTCACCCTTGTGGTGGGGATTATACTGATTGTATTTTGTTCGGTCTTTTCACTCCTTCTTTACTACCACCTCAAGAAACGGGTCCTTGAAGAGGCTAATGAAAAGACAAGGATAATCCTGACACAGATAGAGTCAGTAGGAGATTATGTGAATGAGGAATTAAGACCAGCTATGTTTCGGCTTCTTCAGGAGAGAGATAGAGAGGATTTTATAGTGGAGGCCATGTCCACAACCCATGTAAGGCTCAGTGTGATGAAGAGATTTAACAGGGAACTGGGAGAATATGTATATAAAAGGGTCTCAAGGGATCCCATAAATCCCGATAACAGGGCTGATGAACTTCATGAAAAACTTATAAGATTTTTTGAAGAGAACAAAAATGCCAGGGTCTGGAATGGTATTGTAGAGCAGGGTGGTGAGGAATTCCTTATAAGGGCAAAACCTGTTGTTGCAGAAAAGGGCTGTCTTATATGTCACGGAAGGCTCAGGGATGCACCAAAGGGCCTTATTGAAAAATATAATAGAAAAAGGGATCTTCTGTGGAAAGAGGGTGATGTAATTGGAGTTGAATCCGTAGCTGTTCCCCTTTACACAACCCTTGGAGAGATTAAAGGTATCGCCATATCCATATACTGACCCCCATGAGGACTGGACACGCCAAAGGTGTAGAGGTTAAACTATCTGCATACTGTATATGCAGTGATAAACCTCAAACTGGAGGTGTAAGAATAAAAGATCGGAAGAGCAC
>CAMTWD010000112.1:0-5660 GCA_947085365.1 uncultured Nitrospirota bacterium
GGTTCTATCCTTACCTACTTTGATAGATATGACAACATCTATGGTCTTCTCAGCAAGATTGCCTTTACAGAGACGGCAAACCTCACAGAGGATTCCTTAAGGAGTCTTATGGGGAACAGACAGGCCTTTGAGGAACTTGAAGCGGGTCTCTTCAGGAGGCTCTTTATTGATGAGTTTTTAAAAAATAACTATGTCACCTACTACGGTAAAAAGAAGCTCCTGGCAATAAATGATGGCATAGAGGAGATATTGAAAGGTAATTCCACCATAAGGGATGTGATTGCCAGGGTCCAGACTTTATCTGATGAGGCGCTCCTTTACAGACATATCTATTCATCCCTGAAGGAAGACCTGAGGGCCCTTTATCCCCTTCTTGACCAGAAGGAAGGAAGAGAGCAGATCCTTGAAGGTATAACAAGAGACCTTGCCTCAAAAGGTATCGCTAAAAAGGTCCCTGAGGGACTCTTTGAAAAGGTCCTTCTTGATCTGAAAAAGGAATCCCTTTATCTCAATAACCTTCTTCCAGAGATACTGCGCACAGGAGACCTTAATCTCAGAGAGGACTTCCTCTTAAACAGTGGCCTCGATAGATTTCACTTAGAAGGCATAGAGGCCCAATACCTTTCGGAAAAAGGCCTTCCCGGTGATATCTTCCAGATAATCAACTCAGGCAGAATCTCTGGAGGATCTTCTTAAAATCCTCCTCACCCTTCTGAGGTTTCTTACATCATCTTTATCTGACTTCTTTGGTGTCTCCAGGATAATGGGGATATCTTTAAAGAGAGGATGCTGGAGAAATATCCTGAATCCCTCCTCTCCTATCCTGCCTTTTCCGATCTCTTCATGTCTGTCAATACCTGAGGAGATCTCCCTTTTTGAATCATTAAGATGTATAAGCTTTATGTACTGAGCCCCGACCTCTTTAAGAATCCTCTCAGCAAATCCTTCCACTCCCTCTTCACATCTCAGGTCATAACCTGCCTGAAAGGCATGACAGGTATCTATACAGATACCAGAGGAAAGACCTTTTGAAGACCAGAATAGCTCTGCCACCTCCTCGATCCTTGCACCAATATCACCCCTTTCGCCAGCAGTATTCTCAATGAGAAGACCTGTCCTCCACCTACCCATCTCAGCAATCCTTTTGAGGCCTTCCAGGGCATATCCTCTTCCCCTCTGAGGGCTTAACGAGCAGGAGCCTGGATGAAGGACAAGATAATCAGCTCCAAGAAGGTCAGCAATATTAAGCTCCTGAGTGAGCATCCTTACTGAAAGTTCCCTTATCCTTTTATCCATTGAGGCTATATTTATAAGATAGGAGGTATGTATAACCAGTGGCCTCATATCATTGAGCATGAGCAAATCCCTGAAGTCTTTAATAGCCTCTTCTGAAATCATAGGTCTCTTCCACGATCTGGGATTATGGGAAAAGATCTGCAGGGTATTACAGCCGAGTCTCTTTGCCCTTATAATGGAAAGGTGTATTCCACCACTGATGGAGGTATGAACACCGAGTCTAATCATCTATGCTGAACTGTTACTTCGCCACCAAAACTGTTACTTTTGCCACCGAAACTCTTACCTTCGCTATTGAAAAGGGATTACCCCGCCAAGCTGGGATTTAAAAGATTGACCTGTCAAGGGTCCTGTACTGGATCGCCTCAGAGATATGATGATTCTCAATCCTCTCAGAGCCCTCGATGTCTGCTATTGTGCGGGATACCTTCAGTATCCTCGTATATGCCCTGGCGCTTAAACCAAGCCTCTGCATAGCTGAATCCAGCACCCTCTGTGCCTCCTCACTGAGCCTGCAATACCTCTTTATATGCCTCGTCTTCATCTGACCATTACAGTATATCCCATCTTCTTTAAATCTCCTTAGTTGAATCTTTCTTGCCTCCATCACCCTTTCCCTTATTACCTCTGACCTCTCTCCTCCATATTCAGCAGATAACTCCCTGTAGGGAACTGCAGGGACCTCTATCTGGATATCTATCCTGTCCAGAAGAGGCCCTGATACCCTTCTTCTATATCTCAGGATCTGTGCTGGTGTACATACACATTGATGCTGGGTATCACCCAGATGACCACAGGGACAGGGATTCATAGCTGCCACAAGGGTAAACCTTGCGGGAAAGGTCACAGAGGCGACAGCCCTTGATACAGTAACCTCTCCGTTTTCTAAGGGCTGTCTCAGGACTTCAAGGACATTTCTCTTGAATTCTGGAAGCTCATCAAGAAAGAGCACCCCATTATGGGCAAGACTCACCTCTCCGGGCCTTGGTACCTGACCCCCACCAATAAGGGCAACATCTGATATGGTGTGATGGGGTGACCTGAAAGGTCTTGTATTTATCAACGCCTGATTCTTGAGATATCCTGCCACTGAATATATCCTTGTTGTCTCAAGGGCCTCCTCAAAGGTCATATCTGGCATAATTGTAGGAAGCCTCCTGGCAAGCATGGTCTTTCCTGCTCCAGGAGGACCTATCATCAGAACATTGTGACCTCCTGCTGCGCTTATCTCAAGGGCACGCTTTGCATGTTCTTGCCCCTTTACATCGGAAAAATCATCCTCATAAAATGAGCAATTCCTCATCACCTCCTCAAGATCTACATCAAAAGGTCTTAACAGCTTTTCCGATCTCAGATGGAGTATTACATCAGGAAGATTATCTGTACCAATCACCTCAAGACCTTTAACAACAGCAGCCTCTAAGGCATTCTCCTGAGGGATAATAAGGCCCCTCAGTCTAAGCTCCCGCGCCTTTATAGCCATTGGCAATGCACCCTTAATGGGTTTTATCCTTCCATCAAGGGAGAGCTCTCCTGCGATGAGATAATGCCCTGTAAGTTCAGGGGGTATTATCCCCTCGGCAATAAGCAGGGCTATGGCAATGGGAAGGTCAAAGGATGAGCCCTCCTTTTTCAGGTCTGCTGGGGCAAGGTTCACGGTTATCTGTTTTAAAGGGATATTAAAACCTATATTCTTTAGGGCTGCCTTTATCCTGTCTTTTGACTCCTTTACTGCTGTGTCAGGCAGTCCCACGACTGAGAAGTGGGGTAATCCCCTTGAGCTTATATCAACCTCCACCTCCACGGGATAGGCCTCTATGCCAAAGATGCTTGCCGTTAATACCTTCGCATGCATTTATGTCCTCCTACTAAGTTATAACATCTATATGAATGGGCTTTACCCATTAAAAGCTGTCTCATAAATCTTTTTTCCATGTCAAGAAGAATTCTTTATAGTTGACTTTATAGTTTTATCTTTTACAGGTTGTCTCAATATGGTTTTCAATTTCTCCTCGGATACTTTTCTTGGATAAGCCATAACCAAGTATATCTCATGATGGAGCCTGTTTTTTACAAGATTTTTCTCTTTGATGAGTTTTTCGCCTGTCGTTCTTTTCCCTCGCATAATGAGAATAAATTACTTTGCATTTCGCTTGCTTCGACGGACTTTACTGTTTTTCTCTTCTTATGGAGCAGACAGATTTCTCTCTTCTCTAATTCCAATTGGTCAACAGGAATAAGGAATGCATCTTTGATTCTAGCCCAATCCTTATCTCTTATAGTTATCACCCTCTCAAGAAATTCACTGACATAACATCCATTAATAACAGTGGGCTCTACTTCTTCCAGTTTCTTTCTTGTAAGCTCAACATATTTAGGATCAATATCAATCCCTATAAATCTTCTTCCCAGTTTTTTCGCAGCGATTGCCGTTGTTCCTGTCCCGATAAATGGGTCAAGGATTATGTCTCCTTCATCACTGCTCATAAGCAATAATCTTTCTAAGAGATGAACGGGTAATTGACAGGGATGTTCATCCCTCCTTTTCCTGTGCCTTATTCTGTGAATATCCGTCCATACATCGGAGACAAGAGGTCCAAATTGATGCATCTGACTCTTTTTGCCGCCATAGTCCTGTAGAACATAATTACAATTTCTACATCGTTTATGAAGCATTCTTATATCGTAAAACTTAAACTTATCAGATTTTACATAATACAGGATGCCATAATGATTCGGTAGAAGGGTTTTGCCAAGAGGTGAGCCCATGGCATCCCAGGCAATCCAATGGCGAAATATGGCAATCTCATTTAGATAAGAGCCAAAATAGATTAACCATTTTGGGATATTGTGAACAAATATTGAGCCAGTTGGCTTAGTGATACGAACCATCTCATAAAGCCACTCTTTGCACCAGGAGAGATACTTCTCAACCTCCTGTTTGTCATAATAGCTATTATATTTTTTCTTTAGATTAAAAGGAGGGTCGGCGAAGGTAACATCAACACTGTTATCGGGAATTTTCCGCATTATCTCAAGACAATCACCCTGAATAATTTTGTTTATCAATGAGTCAAAAAATTCTTTATTTTCCATAAAAGGTCTCCGTTAGTAGATTTTTAAATTTCTCAAGTTCTTCCTTGTTAAAAGTAAACACATAATCATAAGCCTCTACCATTCGTCTTAAGTCACCTCTCCTCACATACCAGCCAATTCCATCTACAAAGCCGACAAAAATCACATCAGGATAATTCCTCTTCAAATAATCGGCAACGGTCTTCTCTGTCTTTGCCTTGTCTCCCATACCTGAGGCAGTAGTTACTGAATATGAACACTCAATTATTAATCTCGGTGAAGTCTTATTTGGTATTATAAAGTCCATTGTCCGGGGGATATTGCCAGCCTCAGGAATTCTGAACTTGCCCTTCTCAAATGTCAATTTATGCTCCTTTAGAATATTTTCAATTACCCCCTCTGGATTACCTTCCCTTGAAGCCTTATATGAACCCTTTGTCTTATATCGTATTATAGTATCAACAAGAGATTCTGTTGAGAAACTGAACTTTCTTATATCAAGCTTTTTAAACTCAAACAAGGGCAGAACCTTCTTAATTAAAGGGACTGTTGGTCCCTTGAAGAATAGATTTACAATTCCTTCAGCAAACTTTTTATTTATTTTGATAAAGGATTTTATCTTGTCCAGACCCCATTCTGTCTTGAAATCTTCTTTTGGCCATGAATCTTTATTAACAAGATTAGCCAGAGTCTTATCGTCCGTGACTCTGATAAATGTGATTAGCCGTTGCAAACTTTCTTTTGAAAATCCAGTTATGGTCAAAATTGCATCTAAGCCATCTTCAACAGTTGTGATATGCTCAAGTAAAACAGACTCCCTTAATCCATCCTGCTCAATTCTGTTTTTGAGAAGAAAAATATTCTGTGCAATTGAGGAAATATGTCCTTCATAATATTCCTCAAACTCTTCATTGTAGAAATAGAAGGTGTTTTTTGAGATTACGGTATTAAATTTTTCATCAGGAGACGGATATTGGATAATCATTTTACTTTCCTTAAAAATAAAATATACTCCTCCTTCATCGTATTCTGTATCCCTTTTATTGGCTTTACAATCTTCTGGTCAAGGATAAATCCGTGCTTTAGTGCCATCTCCTCAATCTTGGTCTCTAATCTTACTCCGCCTGTCTGAATGTCATTTGAGCCGATTATAATCACAGCATATTTATTAATCTTCAATACCCGTGCCATTTCTGACAAAACTTTGTCCATATCATCAAAGTAATTAGCAAGTTTTTCTTTTCTAGTTTTTCCCTTCAGACCTATCATTTCATTCTTGAGCTCAGATA
>CAMTWD010000113.1:0-9303 GCA_947085365.1 uncultured Nitrospirota bacterium
ATCATTGCCTATCTTAAATCGTGAATTCACTGCCAGTCTTAGTGTTGCCACTGCAACTCCAGAAGGTGTATAGCGGAGCTCCGGGTCTTTTGTGAGATTGCCTATAAGGATAATCCTGTTATACATTAAACAGTTACTCTCCTTTTAGTTTCGATTATGGCGATGTAACAGTAGTAGCCGTTGCTACCTCTTGAGATGCATCCTTTGCCTGGAGTGCTGCCAGTTCCCTCTTACCGAGCTTTATAATCATAAACTTCACAACTGTATCCTGAATCCTGTAATATTCCTCCAGCCTCTTTATAAAATTTGGAGATGCCTTAAAGAGAAAGAGGACATATATCCCCTGTTTCCTCTTATTAAGTTCATAGGCAAGTCTTCTCAAACCCCAGCGATCAATCTTTATCACCTCTCCACCATTCTGGGAGATAAGGTTGGCGACGGAAGAGACAGCCTGATCCAACATCTCCTCACTGAGGGAAGGATCGAAGATAACAATGTTCTCGTATGTGTTCATCAAAATACCTCCTTATGGTTTATAGCCCTGGCCCTTAAGTACCAGAGCAAGGAGAATCCCAAAGTGTTAATAACATAACATAACAGTATAAATCTTTGCAAGCAAAGGGTCCAAAGATGACGAGGTAACGGTGCCCTTGCATAGATAGTGGGTTCTGTGGTATTTTATTTAGCTTGGTCTCGTAAGAGATAAAGGAGTAAATCCCTTAGGAGGACTCATTCATGGCGGCTAAAAAACCCAAGAGAAATAAATCAGCCTTAAAAAGGGCAAGGCAGGCAAAAAAACGGGAGGCCCGTAACAGGGCTGTAAAGAGTACTATAAAGACCCTTGTAAAGAAGGTGGAGGCAGCAATATCTCAAAATAACAAAGAGGAAGTCCAGAAGGCTTTAAAGATAGCAATTAAATATATAAGCAAGGCTGCATCAAAGGGAGTTATACACAAAAATACAGCCTCAAGAAAGATATCCCGCCTCATGAAAAAGGCAAACACTGTACTAAGTAGTGGCACTGTTACCTCGCCACCATCGGCAACAGCAGCTTAATTACCTCGCCACCAACTGTTACCTCGCCACTAAATCGGGTTCAGTGGCTGTCTTAAGAAGCCTGAGAAAGAGGGGTTCAAGATACTCCCTGGAAACCCTTGCCATAAGGTCCATCTCCTGAAGGATTGGGAGCACCTTTTTATAAACAGGGGTTTTACTATAAAATTTATTAAGCCCTCCAACAACCATTATCATATCCTCCCTTAAGGATCTGAAAATTAGAAGGGCCTTTAATCTATTCCCTTCCCGGAGGGCCCTGTAAAGGTCTCTTATATCATATTCAGAGTGTCCACTCAATAACTCCTTGAGGTCCTCTATTGAGGGCCTCTTAACCCCTGCCATAGCGATCTTCTGGAGTTCTGAGAAGATAATCCCAGGCTCTCCCTGGGTAATCTCAAGAATATATTCTATAGCCTCTCGAGAAGGCTCTAAACCTAACTCCCTTGCCTTATACTCTATCCAGCGGGGGATCTCCCTTTCTGGGAGGTCAACAGATAGGAATATCACTTTTTCAAGGTATTTTCTTATATAATCTTCAGGTTTCCCCTTCCATAAGAAGAGAATCCTTGGATCAGCCTCTACTGTTACTTCGCCACTGACTGTTACTTCGCCACCAGAGGAAAGATGCCTCATCTCTGAGGATATCCTTTCAAACTCCTTTTTTGTCAGTCTCTGTGCCCCCTTTATTATTACCCATCCCCTTTTTCCAAAAAAACCAGGGCTTGCCAATGCCTCAATAATATTAGAAAGGGGAGGGGCCTCATCCATATCAAATATCTGGGAGGAGAGTTCAAGGCCCTCCTTTTTAATGTATGACCAGAAGGCGGAAAAGGCCTCCTGGAGCATAAAGGCCTCCTCTGAATGGAGGAGATAGCTCTTCCTCAGACCCGACCTTATCTGCTCATAAAATGTGAATATATTACTCAACTGTTACTTCGCCACCCTCCCTCAACTCCCTCTCCTTTATCTCCCTCATCCAGTAAATCACCTCAATGGCTATGTCCCTCATAACCCTATCAATCTCTCTATCCCTTGAGGCTATGGTATCCTCTACTGTAAGTCCTCCTCTGAAGTCTGTTATAAAGGGAGAGGTGAATTCCCTTGAAAACTCCCTGTCACCTTGGGGCAAAGAAACCTGGAATCTCGTTTTTATATTCACTTCGTAAAGAACTGCCTGATCAGACTTCTCAGCAACGACATTCATCTGAAAGGCAGTAACCTCACCCTTTATGTTAAAATCTCCACCTTTCCCTTGCCAGTGGCGAGGTAACAGTTCTGCTCCCTGGCCTGTTATCCTGCACCCCCTTCTGAGTAATTCTTCACTGAGGATATATCTTAATCTGTCCTCCAGTCCTGGAAGAGTTGTCCTGTTTTTAATTAAAAGGATATTTACATTACAATTTCTCAGTGAACCCTTATCGGGGCCTTCACCACTAAGATGGTCTGACATTACCCCTTTAAATCTATAACCACATCCAGACCACAGGCATAATATCAACAAAACAATTAAAGATTCTCTCTTCAAGTGTTACCTCGCCACCAACTGTTACTTCGCCACTAACTGTTACTTCGCCACTAACTCTGTTACAGAAAGCCCTTAATTAGTAACAATATTAACAAGCCTCCTCCTTGCCACAACTATATTCTTGATCTCCTTTCCCCTCAGTGCCTCTGTGATCTTGGGTTCGGAAAGTGCCTTCTCTTTTATAACCTCTTCACTGAGCCCCTGTGGGATCCTGATCTTTGCCCTCAATCTGCCGTTTATCTGTATGACAAGCTCATATTCTTCTTCCTTTGCAAGCTCCTCATCCCAGGTAGGCCATGGCTCTTTGAGAATAGAATCCCTGTGCCCTGTTCGGGCCCAGAGTTCCTCAGCTATGTGGGGAGCAAAGGGACTCAGGAGGATCAGGAGTGTCTCTATGGCAAAACGGAGGGCACTCCTGTCCCCATCAGATTGGGGATTGAAGTCCTGGATCTCATTAAGAAATTCCATAAGGGCTGCAATTGCCGTATTAAAGTGGAATTCCTTCTCTATGTCCTCTGTTACCCTTTTTATTGTCCTGTGGGTCAATCTCACAAGGGGATGCCCTGAATCAATAGAGGCTGTTACTTCGCCACTAAGTTGGGTAAGCTCAGTTGAGAGGGTAAGGACAGTATTCCAGAGTCTATTCAGAAACCTGTAAATACCCTCCACACCACTGGATGACCATTCAAGATCCTTTTCAGGTGGTGCTGCAAAGAGGCTGAATAACCTTATTGTATCAGCACCATAGCGCTGAATCATCTCATCAGGATCAACAATATTCTTCTTAGACTTAGACATCTTCTCAACCCTTCCCTTCAAAACAGGCCTTCCACAATGCACACACTTCAGATCCTTAACCTCCTGGGGAAAGAGCCAGTCATGCTCAGGACACTTATAGGTCTCCATACATACCATTCCCTGTGTGAGGAGATTCAAGAAAGGCTCATTTATATCAATAATACCGAGGTCCCGTAAAACCTTCGTAAAGAACCTTGCATAAAGAAGGTGAAGGACTGCATGCTCTATCCCTCCGATATACTGATCAACAGGCATCCAGTAATGAAGGGAATCCTTTTTGTTAATAATAGAGGAGTAAAAATCTGCAATGGGACCTTTTTGGAAGATGGGAGAATCTTTATCATTAATGCAATAGGCAAGAAAATACCAGGAAGAATCAACAAAGGTATCCATTGTATCCGTCTCTCTTCTGGCCTGAGAACCACAGGATGGACAAGTTGTGTTGAGAAACTCCTGAGATTCCTTTAAGGGAGATCCTCCTTTCCCTGTGAACTTAATATCCTCTGGAAGAACCACCGGAAGGTCTTCTTCAGGAACAGGCACAATCCCGCATCTTTCACAATATATAACAGGTATAGGGGTCCCCCAGTATCTCTGTCTCGAAATGCCCCAGTCCCTCAGTCTGTAATTAATCCTTCTTCTACCAAAACCCTTCTCTTCCAGGAATCTTATAATCCTCTCTCTTGCTATAGAGGAATGAAGACCTGAAAACTCTCCTGAGTTTATAAGGTAACCTTCTCCTTCGTAAGCCTTCTCGAGTTTTGCTGGCACATTATCCTTTTCAGGAACTATCACCACCAGGACCGGCAGACCATATTTTAAGGCAAAATCAAAGTCCCTCTGGTCATGGGCAGGAACGCTCATTATTGCTCCAGTACCATATTCCATGAGGACAAAATTGGCAACATATATGGGAACCTTTGTATTGTTCACGGGATTAATGGCATAGTAACCTGTGAAATGACCAATCTTTGTAACATCATCACCATAAAAGGACTTCAATCCCTCAAGGATACCTTTGTCCCCCACGAGTCTTTCACTCAAGGGATGATTCGGTGCAAGACAGACAAAGGTGCAACCCCAGAGTGTATCGGGTCTCGTAGTGAAGATCCATATATCCTCATCAGTACCATCTATCCTGAACCTCACCTCAGCACCCTCGCTCTTACCTATCCAGTTCTTCTGCATCACTATAACCTTCTCAGGCCAGCCTTTAAGGGTATCGAGATCCCTGAGAAGCTCCTCTGCATAGGCAGTAATCCTTAGAAACCACTGCTCCAGCTCCTTCTGCACCACAGTGGAGTCACACCTCCAGCATTTCCCGTCTATAACCTGTTCATTTGCTAATACGGTCTCACAGGAAGGACACCAGTTTACAAAGGAGGCCTTTCTGTAAGCCAATCCTCTTTCAAACATCTTGAGGAAGAACCATTGATTCCATCTGTAATACTCTGGCTGGCATGTAGTCACCTCTCTCTGCCAGTCATAACTCAGACCAAGCCTCTCAAGCTGGGATTTCATATACTGGATATTTTCATAGGTCCATTTTGCTGGATGAACGCCGTGTTTTATGGCAGCATTCTCTGCAGGAAGGCCAAAGGCATCCCATCCCATGGGATGAAGGACCTTGTAACCCCTGCTCTTTTTATAGCGGGCTATCACATCACCGATCACATAGTTTCTCACATGACCCATATGGATCTTGCCTGACGGATAGGGAAACATCTCAAGACAATAAAACTTTTTTCCACCTTCTGAGCTCACTGTTACTTCAGGGGTCTCAAAAAGTCCTTTCTCCCTCCAGTAAGACTGCCACTTCACTTCAATCTCATGAGGATTGTATTTAGACTCCACTTCCCATGACCTCCCTTTTAGAATAGTGTGTGATTGAAGTGTGACCCAACTGTTACCTCGCCACTAAACCCTCTAATTGCATTTCCCTATTTTACCATATCCATAAGGATGAGGCCCTTTTTACTGGTATTATTATGCAAAAGGGATAAACATTAGTCGGTTTTGAGATGGTATCTCCAAAGATAGACAGGGTGTGTTATAGTATTTTATAGATTGCGAGAGTGGCGGAAAGGCAGACGCGCTGGACTTAGAATCCAGTGGGGAGACCCGTGGGGGTTCAAATCCCCCCTCTCGCATTATCTCAAGTAACAGTCTAGTGAGGTGACAGTTGAGACTCACTGAAAAGGTAAGGGCTGCTGGCTGAGCAGCAAAGCTGGGTCCGGCGGACCTTGAGGGATTATTGTCAGATCTAAATTTTAGGCTCTCTCCCCGCGTAATTGTGGGGCCGGGAGATGATGCAGGTGTTTATAGCCTTGATGATGAAAGGGCACTGGTAGAGACCGTTGATATAATAACCCCGCCTGTGGATGATCCCTTCTTGTTTGGTGCCATAAGTGCCACAAATTCTTTAAGTGATATCTATGCGATGGGAGGCGAACCCCTTACAGCCCTTGCCATACTTGGATATGATCCCTGCGATTTTGACAGGGAGACAATCAAGAATATCCTCAGGGGATGCCTCAGCCAACTTGATAAGGCTGGTGTCAGTCTTATAGGTGGTCATACCGTTGAGGATCCTGAGGTAAAATTCGGCTTAGCTGTAACAGGTATTGTGAAGAAAAATAATCTCCTGAGAAAAGATGGTGCCCTTCCTGGAGACATCCTCTGTATCACAAAGCCCCTCGGAATAGGTATTGCAATAACGGCCCTGAAGGCGGGAAGACTTCCTTCTGAATGGGCTGAAGAGCTATTTTCATGGATGCTTATCTTAAATGAGAGGGCAAGGGATATTGCCCTGAAGGCAAGGGCAAGGGCATGCACTGATATCACAGGATTTGGACTGGTGGGCCATTGTCTTAATATGATCTCTCAAGGCAATCTCGATCTTCTGCTTGAGTTTAAGAAGATACCGGTGATGCCCTTCGTAAGGGATCTGATTCAATCAGGGTTCGTCCCAAAAGGTGCTTATGAGAATCTGAGGTTCTTTAAGGATAGGCTGATAACAGAGCTACCAGAAGAGGATCTTCTTATTCTTACAGATCCCCAGACATCAGGGGGCCTCCTCTTTTCGATACCCCCCGAAAACCTTTCATTAATTAAGGACTCAGAAATACCTGTTTTTGTTGTAGGAGAGGTAAAAGGAGGCTCTGGAAGGCTACTGTTACCTCGCCACTAAGCCAGGATAATCTAAAATGCCAGCCCATATAATCTTCATCCTCCATACCCATCTTCCTTATATTGAAGAAGAGAGGGATTATCCATCTATTGAGGAGAGCTGGTTTTTTGAGGCAATAATTGAATCCTATATCCCCTTAATAAGGGTTTTTGAAAGACTCATTAACAAGAGGGTCCCTTTTAAGGTTGTGCTCTCAGTAAGTCCTACCCTTCTTGATATGCTTGAAGAAGAGAAACGACACAAAAGGCTCACAGGACATATTGAGAGATTAAAGGAGCTTTCTGAAAGGGAGTTGAAAAGGACTGAGGGAACCCCTTTTAATGAGACAGTAAGATTTTATAGAGAGAGATTAAAGGAAACTGAAGAATTTTTAAAAAGGGAGACGATCGTAAATGCCCTAAGAAGAATGAATGATAGTGGTTATATAGAAACAGTGACCACAGCAAGAACACATGCCTATCTACCCCTTTTTGCCCATTATCCCTTTATAGTATGGCTCCAGATTAAAAAGGGGCTGGAAAGGTTCAAGCAATCCTTTAATCCGGCTGACTGTTACCTCGGGGGTACACAGGGGGGAATGAATATTCCCCCCTGTGAGACCCCCGACTGTTACCTCGCCACCAAAGGGTTCTGGCTTCCTGAGTGTGGTTATTACGAAGGACTTGATCTCCTCTTAAAACGGGCAGGTATAAAGTGGTCAATCCTTGAAGGCCATGGTGTTGCCTTTGGAGATCCTCCTCCAGAGGAAGGTATATTCAGACCGATTATCTCACCAGAGGGTATTATCTTCTTTGGAAGGGATTCGGAAACCTGTAATGCCATCTGGTCAAAGGATACGGGCTACCCAGGAAATCCCTGGTATAGGGAGTTTTACAGGGATATATGTTATGAACTGGATGATAGCGAATGGAGAAGATTTCGTCCTGATGGTATAAGACATCACACGGGTCTTAAGTATTACAGGATTACCGGCAATAAAGAAAAAAGGCCATATATAAGGCAAAAGGCCCTCAATGAGGCCTGCTCTGATGCAGAGGATTTTATTAAAAGGCTTCATAGACGAGCAGAAGATGCCTCAGAACTTACAAAAGAACCTATCTTTGTTCTTGCCTTTGATACAGAACTCTTTGGCCACTGGTGGTTTGAAGGACCGGAATGGCTTGAAAGGGTACTTGAGTTGCTTTCCCAAGAGAGAGGCCTCAAATTAGCCCTTCCAGGAGAGATAATAGATAGCTCAAAAGGCTTAAGGGTCGTAACACCCCTGCCATCAAGTTGGGGGGAGGGAGGTTTCCATACTACATGGATCTCTGAAAAAGGGTCCCCCTATCTGAGGGCTGTCTATAGGGCCATCGAGGATTTCAGGTCAACTCTTACCTCGCCAGCAGGCACTCTTACCTCGCCAGTTATTATGGGAGAAGAAGAATTAATGAATGCTATAGAAGATTCTGAGATCTTAAGAGAATTACTCCTTATGCAATCCAGTGATTTCCTTTTCATGCTTAAAAGAGACCCTTTAAGCAGGGACTTTGCCGAAAGAAGGCTCAGAGGCCATCTTGAGAGATTCTACAGACTGTTACCTCGCCACTAACTCTATTCATCTTGAACGCTGGAAGAGCCTTTCGTATTCATAATTTTTCAGGAAATCAAGGAACTCCATTGTGGCTGCATTAAAGGCTGGATTTTTATGTATCAGGGAGAAGTCCCTGGTAAGCCTCTCCTCCTTTAATGGTATCATCTTCAATCTGCCCATGCTTACCTCTCGTCTGACAGCCCATTTTGATACAATTGATATACCTGCTCCATCCTCCACAGCCTCTTTAATTGCCTCGGTGCCACCGAGGATAGAACTTATATTTAAATCAGATATAGAGATCCCATGCCTTGAGAGATATTTCTCTATTACCTGCCTCGTCCCAGAGCCTTCTTCCCTGAGGATGAAGGGTTCATTCAGGAGGTCTTTGACTGAAACAGACTTTCTGTGAGCAAAGGGGTGATCCGGGGAGACGATAACCACAAGCTCATCCTTCAGAACCCCCTCGGCCTTGAGTTTGTAGCCCGAGACATCTCCTTCCACAAGGCCAAAACTTATTATCCCGTTATTCAGGTGATCCACTATCCTCTTGGTATTTCCGATAAGGAGATGAAATCTCACCTGTTTGTTAATCTTTTTAAAATCAGATATTACAGTGGGCAGGAGATAATTCGCAATGGTTGTGCTGGCCCCAACCCTGATACTACCTTTTATGAATCCTGTAAGGGCTGAGATCTCCCTTTCTGCCTTGGCATATAGACTGAGTATCTCCTTTGCATATCTGTAAAGGATCTCACCTGCTGGTGTGAGGGTGACGGTGGAGCTTGACCTATCAAATAATTTTGTTTCATATAGTTCCTCAAGGGCCTGGATCTGGAGGCTCACAGCAGGCTGGGTAAGGTGAACTATCTCCGAGGCCTTTGAAAAACTCTTTGTCTCTGCTACAGTGCAGAATACCTTCAATCTGTGGTCATCCATGGGTGTCCTTTCTTATAAGTTATTATAAGTTATAAGTTCTTTTTTTTCAATCTCCCAGGTATAACATGTTGTTACTATTTTAAAATGTCACAGTTAATTACTAATTTGAAATGTCACATTTGGTAAATATATTCTCCTGTAGAGGAGAAAAACTCTACAGGAGGGTATGGAAGGATGAAGAGAGCATGTATTAGGGAGGTTGAATTGAAGAGGTATGTATTGTTA
>CAMTWD010000114.1:0-8107 GCA_947085365.1 uncultured Nitrospirota bacterium
CTCATACCTACTGCCGTCTCCATCTTCTTCGAAACACCAAAGAATATGCAGAGTCCGAGGAATCTTGTAAAGACGAAATTATTTATTAAAGAGGCAGCTATAAAAAGCTCAAAGAGTTTTGTGAATTCCTTTTCCATCTAATCTCCTCCTCTCAATGATGCCCTGATCGGACCTTCTGAGAATATCTTGCATCTATCCAGTTAAAAAATGCCATCAATATTCCCGCAGCAAGAAAGCCTCCTGCTGGAAGGATCATTATAAGAAGGGGCTTAAATGGCACAATCGGAATTCCCCAGAGAGATCCCTTTCCAAGAAGCTCTCGGAAAAAGCTTATGACAACAAGGGCAAAGAGGAAACCCAGGCCCATTCCAATGCCATCAAACATAGAAGGAACAACCCTGTTCTTGCTTGCAAACATCTCTGCCCTTGCAAGGATTGATGCAAAGGCCACTATGAGCTGTATGTAGAGACCCATCTGTTTATAGGCATCCCTGGCAAAGGCAGCCATTAACATATCTGTAACAGAGACCCATCCAGAGATTATGAGCATAAATATGGGGAGCCTTATCCTTGGATGAATGAATCTCCTGAAGGCAGATACTGTAACATTAACCATCGTCTGAACAAATAGCACTGCTATGCCCATGAGAAAACCATTTCTCAGGCTGTTGGTAACAGCAATAGCAGGACAGAGGCTTATGGCAAGCTTAAAGATAGTATTTTCAGCAACGAGACCATTTATTATAAGGTCCCTGTAGCGGATCTTCTCTTCCGGTAGTCTTATAACCTCTTCACTCATGACTGCCTCCCTTTATCTTCCTCTTTTCCTGATAATCTATCCTTTAAAAAAACAAGGGCACGCCTTACTCCATCCTCTGTTATTGCCCTACATGAGATGGTAACACCTGTAATTGCCTGGATGTATTCTGTAGTCTCTGTCTTAACGAGTTTCATATGTTCAAGACCCTTTCCCTTAAACTGATCCTTAAAGGAGGGCTTCTCTATCTCATCACCAAGGCCGGGGGTCTCTGCGTGGGAAAGTATCTCGATCTTCTGTATCCTCAGATCATTATCTGTTGCTACAAGTATATTTATATAACTGGAATATCCCTTTCCAAAGGTCTGGATTATGTATCCTGCTACAGTGCCAGCCTTTTTTACAGCATAATATTCAGCACGTTTCTCATGGGGATACCAGTCACCAAGCTTCTCAATCCCTTCAGCATCAGGTGCCATCTTCTTAAGGGCCTCCTGTTTCTCCTGCTCATTCTTCTGATATATCACCGGAGATGTCTTTGCATAGACACCTGCAAGTATGAGGGCACCAATAATGTATATGACCACAAGGTTTATTGTAATTTTTATAATATCCTTTGGAGTCATCCCTTCTGCCCCTTTCTTGCACCAAAGACCTTTGTCTTGAATCCCCTGTCAAGAAGTGGTGCAAAACAGTTCATTATAAGTATAGCAAACATTACTCCTTCTGGATAACCTCCCTTCAACCTTATAAGCATGGTCAAAAAACCACAGCCAATGCCAAAGATCACCTGTGCCTTTCTCACCATTGGTGAGGTTACATAGTCAGTTGCCATAAAGAAGGCACCAAGCATCATACCACCACTCATGAGGTGAATCAAGGGATCGCCAGTAAAAAGCCCACCCTCTCCACCAAAGACCCAGGCAATCAATCCTGCTGTAGCAAGAAAGCTCACAGGTATATGCCATGTGATATATCCACGCCAAAGCAGAAAAAGCCCCCCAATAAGGATGGCGAGCACAGAGGTCTCACCGAGTGAACCAGCCCTGTGTCCAGTAAAGAGACTTATATAAAGCTCCGTCCTGTCACCAAAGACCTCAAGGAGCTTCCCAATTCCCTCTTCTTTAAGGATCATAAGGGGGGTGGCTGTCGTCTTTGCATCCACTGTAAAACCTGAAGGCTCAAGCCAGGTAGTCATTATTCGTGGCCATGTAAGAAGGAGAAAGGCCCTGCCGATAAGGGCCGGATTGAAGATATTGTATCCGAGGCCTCCAAAGAGTTGTTTCGTGATAACTATTGCCACAAAAGAACCAATTATTGGTAAATAAAAAGGGACCCCTGATGGAAGGTTCATCCCAAGGAGAAGACCTGTCAGAAAGGCACTTCCATCAGAGATTGTTACAGGCCTCTTCGTGAGTTTCTGGAATGCCCACTCAAAAAATACAGCACTTGTTATAGAGAGGGCAAGCACATAAATCGCACGAATTCCGAAGAAATAGACACCCATCACAGTAGCAGGAAGAAGGGCCAGATTTACCGTCCACATTATCCTTGATACAGACTCTTCTGTCCTCAGATGGGGACTTATTGATACAATGAATCTCTCTTTTATTGCCTCCATATCCACCTCACTGGTATATCCATAACCTATGGTTTTACAAGAGATTTTCCAAGTCTTACAAAATGAACAATAGGCCTTTTTGAAGGACAGAGGAAGGCACAGGTGCCACACTCAAAACAATCAAAGAGGTTGTATTCCTTCATCTCCTCATAAAATCCCTTTTCACCAAGGATGCTGAGCATGGATGGTATGAGACCCATGGGACAGGCATCCACACATCTTCCACACCTTACACAGGGCTTAAAGTCATCCGCATGAATAATCTCGGAATCCCTCAGCGCAAGAATTCCTGAGGTTCCCTTTGTAACAGGACAGTTAAGGTCTGGAAGGGCAAAACCCATCATGGGGCCTCCAGCAATTATCTTTGAGACGCCGTTACTAAAGCCACCACAATACTCTACAAGATGACTTACAGGAGTCCCGATCTTTGCCATGAGATTCTTCGGTCTTTTAATTCCCTCACCAGTCACAGTCACAACCCTCTCTATAAGGGGTTTGCCAAACCTTACTGCTTCATATATTGCAAAGGCTGTTCCTATATTCTGCACAACCACTCCCACATCCATCGGAAGACCCCTTGGAGGGACCTCCCTTCCTGTGGTTGCCTTTATAAGCATCTTTTCAGCACCCTGAGGATATTTTACCTTTAATGTTATCACCTCAACACCATCGAGCCCCTTTACTGTCTCACTCATCTTCTGAATTGCCTCTGGTTTATTCTCCTCAATGCCGATAATACCCCTCTTAACACCCAGGATCTTCATCAGGATCCTGAGCCCTGCCACGATCTCCTCTGGCCTTTCTATCATAAGCCTGTAATCCGCTGTAAGATAGGGTTCACATTCAGCACCATTAAGGATTACAAGATCAATAGGCTTCTCCTTTGGTGGTGAGAGCTTCACATGTGTGGGAAAGGCAGCCCCACCGAGTCCCACTATCCCTGCATTCTTTATCTTCTCCTTCATCTCATCAGGTGATAAAGAGATATAATCAGGGTCGTCCTTCAGGGATGTCCACTCATTCTGACCGTCATTCTCAATCACTATTGCCTGAGAATATCTGCCCGTGGGAAGCTGGACTGTCTCAATAGAAAGGACCTTCCCTGAAACAGAGGAATGAACAGCTGCTGATACAAATCCCTCCGGTGCTCCTATGAGCTGACCCTTCTTTACAACATCACCCACAGATACTACAGGTTTACAGGGTGCTCCCGTATGCTGACTGAGGGGAATGATAACCTTTTCTGGTTCAGTAGGACTCTCTATAGGTGCATCCTTGGTGAGTTCCTTTTTTTCTGGTGGATGGGTCCCACCCCTGAATGTTGCAAAAGCCATTTTTAACCATCCTCCTTAGTGTTAAAAAAGACCCCTTAGGTAATAGCAACAAGAGACCTCTCATGTCAAGGAAGATACTCTAATGAAATTATAAAAAATTTTAATCAACTCGGAAATCCACTCTTCACATCACTCATTGAAAATATAATAAAAAGGGATTAAAAAGATCAATTGAGATAGTTACAAACTTATGTGCACCGTCCTTTGTGGTGTCTAGATGAGAGGTTTCCACATTTCGCAACTTAGACCATGCCTTTTCAATGTATAATATAAGGAAGATGAAGATACTCATTACAGGAGGAGCTGGCTTTATTGGGAGTGAATTCACCAGGCAGGTGGTAAGGAGGGGCTACAGACCTGTTGTTGTGGATAGCCTCACCTACGCAGGTGACCTTCAAAGACTGAGAGAGGTGGAAGGGGAGATAATATTTTACAGAGTCAGTATATCCAACAGAGAGGAACTGGAAGAGGTCTTTAAAAGAGAAAGGCCAGAGGTGGTTGTACACTTTGCTGCAGAAAGTCATGTGGACAGGAGCATCCTTAATCCCTCAGCCTTTCTTGAAACAAACATAATGGGAACATTCAACCTCCTGGAATTATCAAAGGATTCCGGGGTTGAAAGATTTATCAACATCTCCACCGATGAGGTCTATGGGGATTTAACTGAGGAGGGATTTTTCACAGAGGAAAGTCCCCTTAAGCCAAACTCACCCTATTCTGCCAGTAAGGCATCACAGGATATGCTCGGAAGGTCTTACTGGAAGACCTATGGACTTCAGGTAATCACCGTAAGACCATCAAATAATTATGGACCCTGGCAATATCCTGAAAAGCTCATACCTGTTGTTATATTTAAGGCACTGAATAACGAGAGGATACCTGTCTATGGAGAGGGGAAGAATATAAGGGAATGGCTTTATGTATCTGACTGCGCAGAGGCAATCCTCCAGATAATGGAAAGGGCTAAGGGAGGAGATATATTTAATGTGGGAAGTGGAATGGAGAGAAGGAATATAGAGATCGTAAGGGATATCCTGGGGATCCTGAACAAATCAGAGGATTTAATAGAGTTTGTAAAGGACAGGCCAGGACATGACTTCAGATATGCCATGAAGAGTGAAAGAATCAAAAGGGATATTGGATGGCAGGCAAAGACAGACCTCCAGACAGGCCTTGAAAGGACTGTCAGATGGTATATAGACCACAGGGACTGGCTGGAACAGAAGGTGAAAGACCTCAGGGAATTCTGGGCAAAGGTCTATGGTTAAATACCTCATCACAGGTGCTGATGGTCAGCTCGCTAAGGAGTTCCTTAAAAGGCTCGCTGAAGAGGCAAAAGGTCTTAATCGGCATGACCTTGATATAGGAAATCTCGATCAGGTCCTCCAGATACTTTATGAACTGAGGCCTCAGGTGATAATAAATTGTGCTGCTTATAATAATGTTGATCTTGCAGAGAAGCAATATTATGAGGCTGTAAGGACAAATACCATAGGAGTTAGAAATCTTGCCTACGGTGCAAAAAAGATAGGGGCCTTTCTTGTGCACTACAGCACAGATTATGTCTTTGATGGTTTAAAAGGCATCCCATATAAAGAGGAGGATCAACCAAATCCAATCAATGCCTACGGCAAAAGCAAGTATATGGGTGAACTCTCGATAAAAGAGGAGTGCCCGACCTATCTCCTCTTCAGGGTGAGCTGGGTCTTTGGAGAGGGAAGCCAGAATTTTATTTATAAACTTCTGAGATGGGCTGAAGAGAGGGATATCCTCGAGATCTCCTGCGATGAGGTCTCATCTCCCACATCTACAACAACCATTGTAGATACGACCCTTAAGGCCCTTAAAGGAGGTCTTACAGGACTCTACCACCTCACAAATACCGGATATACCTCAAGATACGAATGGGCCCTCTTTATACTGAATAAACTCGGACTGAAAAGGGAGATCAAGCCGGTAAGCTCTGAAATATTCAATCTCCCTGCCAAAAGACCGAAGTTCTCTGCCATGAGTAATGAAAGGATCAGGCATATCCTTGGTATAGAGATACCCTCCTGGCAGGAGGCCACTGAATTAAGACTGGAGATCCTTAAAAAAGGGCCATCTCCTGTCTCTTTCTGAAAGGATGGGCTCCTTAATGGGCCATGGTATAGCAAGGTAGGGATCGTTCCACACAATACCTGCCTCATGGGCTGGAGAATATTCCTTCGTAGTCTTATAAATCACCTCAGCCACTTCACTGATCACCTGAAAACCATGGGCAAATCCTGGAGGTATGTATAAGATTCTCTTGTTTTCTTCTGAAAGGACGATGCTAATCCATTTACCAAAGGTGGGAGAATCCCTTCTTATATCCACAACTACATCAAATATCTCTCCTCTTATGCACCTTACCAGTTTTCCATGAGCCATTGGCTCTTTCTGATAATGAAGACCTCTCAGGACCCCCTTCACGGATCGTGAATGATTATCTTGGACAAAGTCCTCCTTTATTCCTCCATTAAAGAAATCGGATTGTTTATAGTATTCGAGAAAAAATCCCCTTTCATCAGCAAAGACCTCAGGCTCTACCAGGATAACCTCAGGGATCTCAAGGGGTGTAAACCTAAAGGGCATCAGAGGGACTCCTCGGCAATCCTTAAAAGATATCTTCCGTAGGAATTGTTTTTTAAGGCTTCTCCAAGGCTTATCAGTTGTTCCCTTGTAATATAGCCAAGCCTGAAGGCTATCTCTTCAATACAGGCAATCTTGAGGCCCTGCCTCTGCTCAATAATCCTTACATACTCTGCGGCATCAAGGAGCGAGTCAAATGTCCCTGTATCAAGCCATGCAAAACCCCTTCCAAGGAGTTCTACCCTGAGTTTTCCTCTCCTGAGGTATTCATTATTTACATCTGTAATCTCCAGCTCCCCTCTCCTGGAGGGCTTAAGGGAGGATGCAATAGAAGGTGCCTCTTTATCATAGTAATAAAGGCCAGTGACAGCATAATTGGATCTTGGCCTCTCAGGTTTTTCCTCTATGGATAAGACATTGCCTGCACTATCGAACTCCACCACTCCATATCTCTGGGGATCAGATACATAGTATCCAAAGATCGTGGCACCATCCTTTCTCAATGCTACCCTTTTTAAGAGCTCAGGCAGACCGTGGCCAAAAAATATATTATCCCCAAGAATAAGCCAGACATTATCATCTCCTATAAAATCCTTTCCAATAATAAGGGCCTCTGCAATACCCCTCGGCTCCTCCTGTATAGCATAAGAGATATTCAGTCCAAGGTGACCTCCATCACCAAAGAGTTTCTGAAACCTCGAGATGTCCTGGGGAGTGGATATGATGAGTACATCTCTTACACCAGCAAACATCAATGTGGCAAGGGGATAATAGATCATAGGCTTATCATAGACAGGAAGCAACTGCTTTATTGTGCCTATTGTCACTGGATAAAGCCTGGTGCCACTGCCACCAGCAAGGATTATACCCTTCATACAATCACCTCAACTGTATAATTATACAATAAGAGACCACTTAAGGATTATTTAACCACTAAGGCCAGCTAACCCGGGATAACCTTTGTCAGTTAATTGCTATCGGCAAATTTGGATCTCTCTGAAAAATTAACAAACTGTTAATCTTCTTGCTATAATATACCATTGGAACAAATTTTTCCTTAATTATATCCCTTGAGGAGGCTGAATTATGAACGAAATAATCTTCATTTTAGAAGAGGACTTTGAAGGTGGTTATACTGCAAAAGCCTTAGGATTCCCTATATTTACTCAAGGAGAAACACTGGAAGAAATCAAAAACAATATAAAAGATGCCCTGAGATGTCATTTTGATGAAGAGGATAAAATACCAAAAATAATAAGACTACATATTGTTAAAGAAGAAGTATTCAGTTATGCCTAAGATTCCAAGAGATATTTCTGGGAGGCAACTTGCTCACCTTTTAGAAAAATTCGGATATACAATAACAAGACAAACAGGAAGCCACATAAGGTTAACAAGCTCTGCAAAAAAGGAAACACACAGTATTACAATCCCAGACCATCATCCATTAAAAATAGGAACATTAAACAACATTCTTAAAGAAGTTGCAAATTATCTGGAGATTGAAAAGAACGAACTCGTAAATAAACTTTTTGAAGATTAAGAAACAAAGAACTTGCCAGTTGTCTCTCCCTCTTCTTTTGTACTGCCCCCCATTTGTCAAGACGATTTTAATGCCCCCTGAAATAGAGATAGAAAATTGTTAATCCTCTCAACCCCCTATTTTCTATTCCCTACCGCTGCCCCAAAGTTAGGCTTAAAGCTTAAGGCTGAAGGAAAAAGAAAAAAGACAAAAATTATTTTTTCTCTTCAGCCTATCGCCTTCAGCCTAATTATTGCCTA
>CAMTWD010000115.1:0-3748 GCA_947085365.1 uncultured Nitrospirota bacterium
AATTAGATGGAAAAGCTTTGAGCTACCTCATCTTAGAAGAGTGGTTGAGGTTGGCATTCCCTGTGAAGGTAACGATCGAAAGAGATTATCCAGATGTTCAGGCCGAATCTCGTCAGAGGATTGTAGAAAAGGAGCATATCCTTACACAATTAAGAAACATCCAGACATATCCCTTTGTGCTTCAGGTCCTGAAAGATGGATCACTCTCTATACGGCTGGTATTATATGATAATATATAACAGGTAGTTTTGAGATGATAAACAGTAAATGGGGAAGATACTTGAAGATGGTAGCCCTCAAAACCATGCTGTGGATATGAAGGCACATAAACCTTCCAGAATGGCTTGTGATGCACAACCCCATGACCTCAAGGTGAAACTCGGCAGAGTTATTTATAGCATTTAGTTACTTCAGGAGGACTAAAAATAACTGGAGGTGTAGACATGATATGTCCAAGATGTAAAGGAGAACTAATAGAAACGGTAAAACACGATGTAGTGATTGATTATTGCCCATCCTGCGGCGGTATCTGGCTTGATAAAGGAGAACTGAGCAAGATTATCAATCAGATAAAACAGGCCGAAGCTTCTCTTGATGAAGAGTTCAAGCCACTATGGAAAGAGAAGAGGGAATATTATGATAAATACAAATATAAAAAGAAATCTACACTTGGAAAGATATTAGATATCTTTGATTAAATAATTATGCTCCCATTACTTTATAGAAGTATAGGGCTGGCAAGAAAGGTAGTCATAGGGGTAATCGGTTTTACTGTGTTGTTGATCGGGGTTGCAATGATAGTTTTACCAGGCCCTGCTTTTGTAGTTATTCCGATTGGATTGGGAATCCTTGCCATAGAATTTGTATGGGCAAGGAAGTTGTTAATTAAGATAAAGACAAAACTCAAAAAGACAAAAGAAGGAGGTCCTTATGATAAGGAAACCGAGTGAATTGGAAGAGGAGTATATTGCCCGTATGGAGTATGAAAAGAAGAAAAAGCTTGAAGAGGAAAAACACAAAAGGCTTGCAGAGGAAGAAAAGAAGAGGTTAAAGGAACTCCACTACATGAGATGTCCGAAATGCGGTATGGAATTGATAGAGATTGATTACAAAAATATTAAGGTTGACAAATGTTCTGAATGCGAAGGCATATGGCTCGATGCAGGGGAGCTTGAAGCAATATCGAAATTTGAAAAGAGTGCTTTAGATAAACTTTTTAGCGTCTTTAAAAAGTAGTCAGAAATTTAAGGCTGAAGTATGTAAAACAGGTAAGTGACCAGGGGAAAGTCGTTGGTTAGGAGATTGTATCCACCCTCTTGAATCTTTGGTGGCGAGGTAACAGTTAGGTTTTGTAAATCTTTTATTCCATAGTTTATTTTTTCTTGAGACAGCGTCCTAACCGGAAAGAGTTGGCCTATTGACATTTAAATTGACTATGAGTAATGTTATTAGAAAGAAAGTCTTTTTGAGCCTTCATACAGCCTTTGGGAGGGAGCTCATCTAAACCATATGGGATATTGGGATATAAAGATAAACTATGAAGTGGTGGCGAAGTAACAGTCTGGAAGAACTACTGAAGAAGGGGATAATCAGAGGAAAAATCCCATGAACAGCCTTCCCAGAAAAGCGGCCATAAGTAAAGCCATCCTCGTTGACATAGACAACACCCTCTGGGACTTTGCCACGGTGCTTTACGAAAAACTGAGGCAGTTGAACCATGCCGTTCCACCTCCTGAAGACTGGCACTGCTGGGACTTCTGGAAGGGATATATGGATGCATCAGAGTTCTATCGTGTGGTGAATGAAATTCATTCAAGACAAGAAGAGTTTGGTATCTACCCCGATGCCCCTGAGTTTTTACGAAATCTCAAAGAGTTTGGTTATCATATTACAATAGCCAGTCACCGCAGTGAGGACAACATGGTCCCAACACTCAAGTGGCTGAACAGGCACAACCTTGTATTTGACGACCTACACTTGAGCTACGATAAGACCATCCTGTTCCCCCGGTGTCTTGCTGTAGTTGATGACTCTCCACATGTGCTTAGCAAGGCCGTTGAAAAAAACCTCGTAGCAACAGGTCTTGAGTTTCCGTGGAACAGGGGAAATGGGTTCACACTGCACAGAGACCTGTTTCATGTGTTCAACTTTTTAAAGAGAGAGTTTTCACAGGATGGTTGAAATGGGCAAAAAACGCAAGGCCATAGAGGAAAGAATAACCAGAATCAAAAAACTGGCACTCACTATAACAGGTGAACCAGACGACATCCCGAATCAGCTTTTTGAAGATATCGAGTGGCTTGTAAAAAACAAAAAAGACTATAAGATACATAAACTTCTTAATAGTGAAGTTTTACCTGAAGAAGCACAGGATGTAATAGAGTTCATTCTGAAAGATATCGGATACAGACATCGCTTCTCAGTCAGATTACCCGAGAAAGAACAGCTTAAGGACATGACTGCTATCCCTTTTGCATTCCTCATCATGACCATAATTCCTACAAATGAATACAAAGACTTCCCAGATACTTTACCTTCAACAATAATGACTTTGATAGCAAAAGAGAAAATAATCAGAAAAGCCTTTAACCTTGGAGACTTTTCTACCATTTTAACAGATCCTCATCTGTACAATGTGAACCACCCAGCTTGGCAGAGTGAATCAGTGGTAAAACAATACCTGACTTATCTGACTGACTCTCTACAACACCAACCCTTTGTAGTTCCACTCTTTAACCCCAGCAAAGAGACAAAGTTTTTTGAACCTTTTTCACTAATAAAACAAGAAGAATCTTCAATAATCCTTGTAAGAGCAATGTGTTGCTGTGCAGTGGTTGCCAGTGACAATGAGGATCAAATTGAAGAAATCCTTTTCTACAAAGAAGACACTGAAAACAACACACATTTAGAAGACTTGAAATCCATAATATCCCAGGGGTTAAAGCAAAAAGGAATAACCACCCTCCGGACAAAAATTTTTTCATCACCTCTTGAGCTATATGATGTTCCATATTTTGGATACCATATACACAGGGAGATTCAGCTCAATATGCTAATAGAATCTGCTAAAGATAACTTGATGACAATTGCTGAATCTGGGAAACCTTTACACCCAGTAGTGTATGTCTTTCCCATTACAAACAGAGATGAACTCTTGGGGTTTAAGATCGAAGGATACACAGGGCCTGACATGCGGGCGGTTTTCTTTACCTATGACTATGTGATCAGCCCACAATTTGAGTCCCCCGATGATGTCACTGAAAGAATAAACAGAATAGCAGCTCAGCTCAATATCGATAGAATTTTCGTGGTGGAACCAGAGGAGAGGTTCTAAGGGTGGTCTTATACTGACCCCCATGAGGACTGGACACACCAAAGGTGTATATGGTGGCGAAGTAACAGTGAGGTTAAGATCTCTCCATGAGTAGAGAGAACCTTTAAACTGCCTGTCTGCGTGCAACGCACAGGCAGGGAGGTATAAAGATGAAGCAAAGAAAATGGACAGCAGATTGGTGGCGAAGTAACAGTGGGAATGCAGATACAGAGAGGGTAATGAGGACGATAAAGGAGGAGATAATCTGGCTCAATGAGTTTAACTCCTTGCCAGTGGCGAGGTAACAGTTGAGGAAGCAAAGGAGAGGATAGGGAGATGGATCAGAGAAGACTACAATAGGCTC
Source organism: uncultured Nitrospirota bacterium (assembly GCA_947085365.1). Classification (GTDB taxonomy): domain Bacteria; phylum Nitrospirota; class Thermodesulfovibrionia; order Thermodesulfovibrionales; family CALJEL01; genus CALJEL01. The sequence continues at coordinate 3,678 of CAMTWD010000115.1, forward strand.
TATGTGCACTCACAGCTTGGATATCTAAGTCCAGAGGAGTTTGAGGAGAAATATTATAGACAACATATGAA
>CAMTWD010000116.1:0-8859 GCA_947085365.1 uncultured Nitrospirota bacterium
ATGACATTCAGATGATACTTCTCAGCCTCCTTCCTGTGGTCTTCGCTAAGATGCATGGCAACAATTGTATTTATCCCTGAGTTAACGAGATTCTGGAATATATCCTTTGAACCCTCTGTCCCTCCTGTCATATCAACGAATATCTTTCCTGCCTTTCTCTGTTTGGAGCCAAGGAGTATCTTTGGGCCTGAGCCATTTTTTTCTGCCTCTCTGTATTCCGGTATCTCCCTCAGGATCTCAATTACATCTCCCAGTGTAATAGGTGCCCTTTCATTAAAGAGTCTCTGGAGATAGGTTGTTACCATGTTGTCTGATGGGGTATGAAGACAGGCAAAGGGTATTCCCAAAAGCCTTGCTGCATCCACAGCCCTTGTATGATTTACAGGCATGAGTCTCCTTTCCACCTCTTTAATCCGTGACTCCATCAACCCCTCTGCCACATTAATTGGCACACCGAATCTCTGGAGTATATCTGCCTGCATCCTCATCACCTGATAGAGGTTTGCGTAGGCCATACCCTCTGGATGATGGGAAAGGATAAGGCTTATATCCCTTCCTTTCTGTCTCAAGGTCTCTGCAAGGAGGACCTCCCCAACCTCCATATCAATTCCCACAAGTATAGCCTTTATCTCAGTCTCAGGATCACCCCATAGTAACCTTGAATCATAATAGGGATTTGTGAGCTGTTCAAGATCATAGAATTCCTTTTCTTCGGGTTTAAGGGATTCGTATTCCTTTTTCCTCAATGCCAGTTCCCTCTGGACCTCTTCCTTTCCCCTGGGATCGTTCTCTATTCCTATCTCTATTGCCCTTTTAATTAATTCTCCAAGTCTCATTTCCCTCCTCCAATGGTTACTTCGCCACCTTCTCAAGTATCTCCCTTACCTTTTGATTGACAATCCTGCCATCAGCCATACCCTTAATCTTTGGCATTAGTGCCTTCATAACCCTTCCTACATCCTGAAGGCCTTTTGCCCCTGTCTCCTTTATTGTCTCCCTGATAAGCCCCTCAATCTCTTCCTCCGAAAGCTGTCTTGGCATATAGGAAAGGAGTATCTCCATCTCCTTCCTTTCAGCCTCTGCAAGGTCAGACCTTCCTGCCTTTTCATACTCCTGAATAGAATCCCTTCTCTGTTTTATCTGTGCAGAGATTACAGAGAGGCAGTCATCCTCCGAAAGGGCTCTCCTGAGCTCTATCTCCTTGTTTTTAAGGGCAGACTTCAATAGCCTCAAGACAGAAATCTTCATTTTATCCCCTGTCTTGAGGCTACTTCTGAAGTCTTCTTCAATCTTTTCAAGAAGGGACATTATTTTGATGCAAGCTGTTTCAGTTTCTTGAGGGCCTTCTTACGAGCAGCAAGGGCCTTCTTCTTTCTCTTCACAGAGGGCTTCTCATAATGTTCCCTCTTCTTAATCTCAGAAAGGATGCCCTCGCGTTCGCACTGCTTCTTGAACTTCTTCAGTGCGTTCTCAAAGGAGTCACTCTCTTTTACATTTACAGAGGGCAAGTCTCTCTCCCTCCTTCCTTTTTAATTTTAATACTTTAACAATTCAATATTTCTGTTGTCAATAGAATGGAGTCTTTGGGTCATTGACAGTTCCTATCTGAAAGAAGTATTATGAAAAAGGATAAATGAATCTTGGGAACCATAGAGGGTTAGCGGGGTGAAAGATGTTTGACCGATTTACAGAAAGGGGAAGAAGGATAATAATATTCGCCAGGGAGGAGGCTGAAAAGAGGAACAATGACTATCTTGGCACGGAACACCTTCTCCTTGCCCTTCTGAGAGAAGAAGATGGTCTGCCTGTATTGATCCTTAAGAAGATGGGTCTCTCCATTGAAGAGATACGGATGGAGGTGGAAAGGACACTCCCTGTAGGAACAAATGTCCTTACCTTTGGGGAGATCCCCTTCACTCCAAGGGCGAAAAAGGTCCTCGAGCTCGCCATAGAAGAGGCAAGACTCCTTGGACATAATTATATAGGAAGTGAACATCTCCTCCTTGGTATCCTCAGGGAAGAGGAAGGAATTGCTGGAAAGATCTTAAGGAGCCTCGGGGCAAATCTCCTGGGTGCAAGACAGCTTGCCATAAACCTGTCAGTAAGACCCTCAATGGTCACGAAGGAGAGAAGGCAGCATACCCCTGTGCTTGATGAATTTGGTCGAGACCTCACCCAGATGGCAAGGGAGGGAAGGCTTGATCCTGTTATAGGGAGGGATGAAGAGATTGAGAGAATCCTCCAGATCCTCGGCAGAAGGATCAAAAACAATCCAGTGCTTATAGGTGAGCCAGGAGTTGGAAAGACTGCCATAGTTGAGGGCCTTGCCCAGAAAATTGTGGCTGGGGATGTGCCAGACCATCTCATCGGAAAAAGGATCGTCTCCCTTGACCTCGGTGCATTGATTGCCGGGACGAAATACAGAGGACAGTTTGAGGAAAGGGTAAAGCTCGTTATGAAGGAGATAATGCAATCAGACAACATCATCCTCTTTGTTGATGAGCTCCATACACTCATAGGTGCTGGTGCTGCTGAGGGTTCTGTGGATGCATCAAGTATGCTTAAACCAGCCCTTGCAAGGGGAGAGATAAAATGTATAGGTGCCACAACCCTTGATGAATACAGAAAATACATAGAAAAGGATGGAGCCCTTGAGAGAAGATTCCAGCCCGTATATGTCCAGCCACCGAGTGCAGAGGCTACTATAGAGATCCTGAAAGGCCTGAGGCCTAAATATGAAAGTCATCATAAGGTGAAGATCACCACAGAGGCAATTAAGGCAGCAGTAGAATTATCAGAAAGATATATCACGGACAGATATCTTCCTGATAAGGCCATAGATGTGATTGATGAGACAGGTTCAAGGCTCAAGCTTAAGAGGAATACACCGCCAAAGGAATTGAGGGAACTTGAGACTGATCTCATGAGACTTGCCAAGGAGAGAAATCTCTACATGAAACTTCATGATTATGAAAAGGCCTCAGAGCTGAAATTAGAAGAGGAAAGACTCAGGCGGATTTACGAAAACCTTTCAAAGAAGTGGAGGGCTAAACTCTCCAATGAGATACCCATAATGACAGAGGAGGATGTGGCCTACACTGTCTCGATGATGACTGGAATACCCCTTGTCAAACTTGAGGAAAAGGAACAGGAAAAACTCCTCAGGATGGAGGAGGAACTCCACAAAAGGATCGTGGGTCAGGAAGAGGCGATTAAGGCTGTCTCAAGGGCTATAAGGAGATCAAGGGCGGGTCTCAGGAGCAGGAACAGGCCTATTGGTTCATTCTTCTTCCTCGGTCCTACAGGTGTAGGAAAGACAGAACTTGCAAAGGCCCTTGCGGAATTCTTATTTAATAATGAGAATGCCCTTGTGAAGATAGATATGTCAGAGTACATGGAAAGATTCAATGTATCAAGGCTCACAGGGGCACCCCCAGGTTATGTAGGATATGAGGAGGGAGGGCAGCTAACAGAAAAGATAAGGAAGAGACCCTATTCTGTAGTGCTCTTTGATGAGATAGAAAAGGCCCATCCTGATGTATATAACATCCTGCTTCAGATCCTTGACGAAGGTGTTCTCACAGATAACTTCGGAAGGAAGGTAGATTTTAAAAATACAGTGATAATCATGACCTCAAATGTGGGAGCCAAGATAATTGAGAAGGAGACCCCCTTAGGATTCCAGACTGCAAGCAGTGAAGATCGTTACAGGAGAATAAAGGAGCATGTCCTGAATGAATTAAAAAGTGTATTCAATCCTGAATTCCTTAACAGGGTGGATGAGATAGTTGTCTTTCATCCCTTAGAGAGAGATCATCTCCTGAAGATCCTCGACATGCTTATAGCTCAACTGAATACTCAACTGAGCGAGCGAGGGCTATTCCTTGAGGTGGACGAAAAGGTTAAAGACTGGATACTGCAACATTACTACCAACCAGCATATGGTGCAAGACCGATGAGGAGGGCTGTGCAGAAGGTCATAGAGGAACCCCTTGCAGAGGAGTTTATAAAGGGAAGATTTAACGAACCTGGAAAGATCAGGGTAACGATTGAAAATGACAACACTGTATTTTACGCTGAGGAGGAGAGCCTTGTTGAAACAGGATGAGAGAAGTCTTACCTCACTACCAGGTAAGGGATGGAGGCCCTTATTTATATTCTTGACCCTCCTTTTTATTATCTCATGCCAGAAAAAGTCAGAGACCTCTTTTCTTAAGGAGGGCTCAATAGTACCCAATATTATCCTGAGGTCAGCAGACGGCACAAGCAACTGGAGCCTCGAGAATGAAAAGGCCCCTGTGGTGATTATCAACTTCTGGGCAACCTGGTGTTCTTCCTGCAAGGAACAGATGCCCTCCATGAAGAGGTTCTTTCAAGAAAGAAAGGGCAAAGGGGTTAAACTCATCACTATCCTTTTCAGGGACGATCCCTTCCGTGCCATGGAATTCATGCAGGAAAGGGGATACGACTTTCCTGTGACAGTGGATCCTGACCTTAAGATTGCACAGCTCTTTGGTGTAACAGGGGTTCCTGAAACATACATAATAAACAGAGAGAGGATACTCCTTAACAGGATCATTGGTCCCTTTGACTGGGATTCTCCTGATTTTAAGCAGTATATTGATGGCCTCCTTAAATAAGGGATTTTAAAGGTGGCAAGGTAAATCCAACACCATCATCGGTGGCGAGGTAACAGTTGGGAAGGATAAGACCACCTGAGAAGGCGATCCTATTTATTGCCCTGCTCTTAAGCAAAGAGTTCACCCCTGTAATGATGGATCAACTGAGGGTTAAACTCCTCAGGGAGTTTGGAGAGATACTCTATGAAACACCCCTCAGTGAGTGGAACTGGACTGATTATTACAAAGATGAAATGGGAGAGTGCCTTAAAAGGGGTTTTATCTTTTTTAAAGGGATCTTTGATCCCTCAAGGCTTCCTGATGTGAAGCTAAAGACCAACGAGATGGAGGAAGAATTCTCCGCAAATGGCAAAAGGAAGGTAAACCTTGACCCAGGTTATATAACTCTTAGCAAGGTCGTCCTCGCCTCTACAAAGAATTACTGTCACAGGATATATCTTGGTAAGGGTATCTACGGAGAGGTAACTTTATATTATTCCCGTCATTCCTTCAAACCCCATCTCTTTACCTACAGGGACTATGCTGATCCAGCCACTGTATCCATCTTCAATTCAGTGAGGGAGACGATCAAAGAGATCCTTCTTTAAGGTGGCGAAGTAATGGTTACAGGATAATCATGTTATCCCTGTGGATCACCTCATCAGAATACTTATAGCCAAGGACTGTTTCTATCTCAGAGGTCTTTTTCCCTTTTATCCTTTTGATGTCAGCAGAAGAATAATTCGTCAGACCCTTTGCGATCCTGTTTCCCTTTCTGTCAACACAGTAAACAGCGTCTCCTGTATCAAAGTGCCCATTGACACTTAAAATACCCGAGGGGAGAAGGCTCTTCCCCATCTCCTTCAGGGCCTTTACAGCACCATCATCTATAACAATGCTCCCCTTTGCACGGACACTGAAGGCAAGCCATCCCTTTCTGGAGGAAAGTCTCTTCTTCCCTGGAATTATAACAGTACCTATCTCTTCACCCTGAAGAATCCTTTTTATAAGCCCCTTCTTCTTGCCATTAATTATATGAACAGTAATCCCGTATCCCGAGGCCTTCTGGGCTGCAAGGAGCTTGGAATACATCCCCCCTGTTCCAACGATGGTGGAACTCCTACCAGCTATACTGAGGATATCTTTTTTGTAAAGGGCATCAGCATCAAGAACAGAGATCAAGCGGGCATCCTCATGCATAGCAGGGTCTTTGTCATAAAGACCGTCCACATCAGAGAGTATAAAAAGCCTGTCAGCGGCCACGAGACCTGCCACGAGTGCTGAAAGATTGTCATTGTCTCCAAATCTTATCTCCTCTGTGGATACCGTATCATTCTCATTTATAACTGGCGTTATGCCGAGCTCAAGGAGTGTAAGGATCGTATTTCTTGAGTTTATGTATCTCTTCCTGCTGGAGAAGTCCTCTGCTGTAAGGAGGATCTGGGCAACCTTTCTGTTGTACTTAGAAAAGGCCCTCTCATAGGCCCATACAAGGGCAGTCTGCCCAACAGCTGCCACAGCCTGCTTCTTTTCTATCTCCCTTGGTCTCTCCTGAAGTCCCAGCTTTCCCATCCCAGCTGCTATAGCCCCTGAGGAAACCATTATCACCTCATGTCCTGAAGACCAGAGCTCCGAGACCTCTTCTGCAAGGGAGGATATCCTCTCTTCATCAAGATGGAGATTCCTTGTGATTATGTTACTGCCTATCTTTATAACTATCTTCATCAAATTGGTGGCGAAGTAACAGTAAGACTCTTTTTTGACGCCAGTTTCTCCTGTAGATATTTTAAAACAGGTTCAAGACCTCTGTGCATAACAGCTGACACAGGAAAGAAGTCAAGACCCCTTTCCTCACAATATGACTGAAGGGTCCTGAGATTCTTTCCCTCAATAGCGATATCCACCTTGGTTCCCAGGACTGCCTGTGGTTTTTTAATAAGCTCAGGGCTGTAGAGTTCAAGCTCTCTGTTTACTGTCTCAAAACCTTTTATGGGGTCCTCAGCATTATCAGATATATCAACGAGGTGAAGCAATATCTTTGTCCTCTCCACATGCCTGAGGAATTGATGTCCCAGACCTGCGCCCCTGTGGGCCCCTTCTATCAGACCGGGGATATCAGCAATAACAAAGCTCTTGAAATCACCGGTCTTCACCACACCGAGATTTGGGCTGAGTGTAGTAAAGGGATAATCGGCAATCTTCGGCCTTGCAGATGTAACAGCCTTCAGAAAGGTTGACTTCCCAGCATTAGGCAATCCTATAAGACCCACATCTGCCAGGAGTTTGAGCTCCAGAATCAGCCAACGCTCCTCACCCTTTTCACCCTTCTGGGCAAATCTTGGGGCCTGTCTCGTGGGTGTTGCAAAATGGGCATTTCCGAGGCCACCCCTTCCACCCCTGGCAACTATCACCTCCATACCTGGCTCTGTAAGGTCTGCAATAATCTCTCCTGTATCCCTATCTTTTACAACAGTGCCCACTGGAACAAGTATCACTGTATCCTCGCCATCCTCTCCGTGCATATTCTTTCCCATCCCGTGCTCTCCCCTCTGGGCCCTGTAGGTCTTTCTGTATGTGTGGTCAAGGAGGGTATTGAGGTCTTCAGAGGCCCTCACAATTATATGTCCGCCCCTTCCACCATCTCCTCCATCGGGTCCTCCCCTTGGCACATACTTCTCCCTTCTGAAGCTGACACATCCGTTGCCACCATCTCCAGCCTTTACATATATCTCTGCATAATCAACAAACTTTGCCATAATATCAGGTCTATTATAATGAAATGGGTAAGGAGAAAAACATCGGCTCGCAGGCTGAAGTTAAAGACAAAAAAGAAATAATTCTTTATTCTTTTTCTTAAAGCCGTTAGCCTTAAGCCTCATTTACCTCATCACTATCAGGAGAAAGGTGATATTAAATTTCCCTTATGACTTCTTTGAGGTTATAGCATAAAAACCAGAATAGACAGGTTTTAGATCCTTTGACTTACACTTCGGACAGCTAATCTCTTTTTCTTCCCGCTCTTTAATAGTCATTGTTAAAGAGAAGGTCTCATTACACCTTTCACACTTAAATTCATACACAGGCATAATCTACCTCCTGTGTGTAATTTTATGTTCCTGAACAGTTACTTCGCCACCTTCCCTCCGGGCTCTTATTTCTGCTATCTTTATGGCGGAGAGGGAGGGATTCGAACCCCCGGCAGGTGTAACCCTGCAGCGATTTTCAAGACCGCCGCCTTAAACCACTCGGCCACCTCTCCATAAATATTATACCATGTAGGGGGCAGAGCACTGTTACCTTGCCACCCTGAAATAGAGACAGAAATTTCTCAATAGTCCCCTCTCCCTTGATGGTCCCCCCCACACCCTCTCCCACACCCCAAAAGGGAGCGGGCATAAGAAAAAGGACTTTCTCCCCAAAGGAGAGAGGGGTCCCCAAAAAATCGTGAGATGTTTTGGGGTAAAAGTAGGAGTCCCCAAAAAATCAAAGATTTTTTGGAGCAGCGGTAGGGGTCCCCAAAAAACAGGCTGAAGGCGATAGGCTGAAGTTAAAAGACAAAAAAGAAATAATTCTTTATTCTTTCTTCAGCCTTCAGCCTCATTTTACCTCACCACCATTTGCTTGACTCTACCCTGAGACATCCTTTATTTTATTAAACAAACAATGCTGTATCTAAAATTCTACCACAACAGTTACTTCGCCACCAGGAACAGTTACTTCGCCACCTTCTTCAGTTTTCAGCCTAAACTTCAGGAGGTGTTCAGTTGCGTCATGTAATCCTTGGCACAGCAGGTCATATTGATCACGGAAAGAGCAGTCTTGTAAAGGCCCTCACAGGTATTGATCCAGACAGATTAAAAGAAGAAAAAGAGAGGGGCATAACCATTGACCTGGGTTTTGCCTATCTCAGGTATGAAAACCCCACAGTAGGTGGCGAAGTAACAGTTAGTGGCGAAGTAACAGTTAGTGGCGAAATAATGGTTGGAATAGTTGATGTCCCTGGTCATGAGAGGCTTGTGAGGAATATGCTTGCTGGAGCAGCCGGGATAGACATGGTCCTCTTCGTAATTGCCGCTGATGAAGGCATCATTCCCCAGACAAAGGAGCATCTTGCCATATGCAATCTCCTGAAGATTAAATCAGGTATCATTGCCCTGAATAAGGCAGATCTTGTTGAGCCAGACTGGCTTGAGCTCGTAAAGGAAGAGATAAGGGAGTTTGTGAAGGGTACATTTCTTGA
>CAMTWD010000117.1:0-9574 GCA_947085365.1 uncultured Nitrospirota bacterium
CGTTGGTGGCGAAGTAAATTAGGCTGAAGGCTGAAGACGATAGGCTGAAGTTAAAAAATAATTTTTGTTTTTTTCTTTTTCCTTCAGCCTTAAGCCTAAGTTGGTGCGAGGTAAGAAGGGAGATTAAATAATGTCTGGAGGTGTTAAGGGATTATCCTTTTTGAGGGGCCAAAGTAACAGTTTCAGTGGCGAAAGTAACAGTTGCCAGTGGCGAAGTAACAGTTCAGGTGATACAATTGTGGCTATATCCACACCAGTAGGAGAAGGCGGTATAGGAATTGTGAGGATGAGTGGCCCAGAATCCATTAGTATTGCTGACAGGATCTTCTATTCTCCCAAGGGATTAAGGCCTTCTCTTTCTGAAAGTCATAAACTTATTTATGGTTTTATCATAGATCCATCCACGGGTGAAAGGATAGATGAGGTTCTCCTGGCAGTTATGAGGGCTCCAAGAACCTATACGAGGGAGGATATAGTGGAGATTAATTGCCATGGTGGGTATATTGTCTTGAAAAGGGTTTTGGAGCTTGCCATCTCCCTCGGAGCAAGACCTGCCCTTCCAGGAGAATTTACGATGAGGGCCTTTCTCAATGGAAGGATTGATCTCACCCAGGCTGAGGCTGTCCTTGATCTCATAAGGGCAAAGACCGAACAGGCTGAAAGAGTGGCCCTTGATCAACTTACCGGCACCCTCAGAAAGAAGATAGAGGATTTAACGGAGAGGCTAAAGGATATAGTTATAGCCCTTGAGGCCTATATAGATTTTCCTGAAGAGGACATCTCTACGGATAGTGTCAGCTGGGTTGAAGGGTTGGAGGAGGTCATAAAGGAGCTTTCAGAACTTTCAAGAAGTTTTTATGAAGGAAGGATGATGAGGGAAGGCGTCTCCACTGTTATTGCAGGAAGACCAAATGTGGGTAAGTCCTCCCTTCTCAATGCCCTTACTGGCCTTGACAGGGCTATTGTTACTGAGATTCCCGGGACCACAAGGGATATCATTGAAGAGGTCTTAAATATAAAAGGCATGCCCCTCAGGTTGATTGATACAGCTGGCATTAGAGAGGCAAAGGATATTGTGGAGAGAGAGGGTATAAGGAGAACCGAGGCAGCAATAGAAAAGGCTGAATTGGTGCTTCTTGTTGTAGATGGCTCAGAGGAACTTACAGAATATGACCGGATTTTACTTGAAAGATTAAGGGCTAAACAAAAGAAGACTATAGTTGTCCTGAATAAAAAAGACCTCGGAATAATAGTGAAAAGGGATCAGGAGCCTCTCAAGGGATGGCCTGTTATAGAGGTCTCTGCAACAAAGGGATACGGGCTTGAGGAATTAAAGGAACTGATATTTGAGACCCTTACAGGGAGGAGCAGCCCTGGGTCTATTGGTAGTGAGGCAGCAGTTGGAACGATAATCACAAGGGCGAGGCATAAGGCCCTTATTGATGAGTGCCTGAGGGCAACATCCGATGCCCTGAAGTCTCTTAATCTTGGAGAGCCCCTTGAGATCGTAGCCTTTAACCTCAGGAGCGCTATACAGAGCCTCAATGAGATTACAGGTCTTGAGTTTTCTGACGAGGATATCCTCAGGAGGATTTTTAGCGAATTCTGTATAGGAAAGTAGCGTATAATAATGAGAAGGCCATGCCAGAGGAATATATCTTACAGCCCTTAACAAGAGAGGACAGGATATCTGTTTTCCTCTACAGACTCGGAATTGGTCTTACAGGCCTCTTAATGCTCTTTGGTGCCCTTGCCCTTTACTTTAATTTTGGTGAGGTCTGGCCAGTGATAATCCTTTCCTGCCTTTATTTATCAGTGGGTCTGAGTGTTTTCAATATCCATCTCTATCTGGGAAGCCTGAAGAGGTTTTTGAAGGGATTGTATCTCCTGAGCATAGGATTTTTTTTGATACTCCTTTTTATAGGACGGGGGAATCCCTGGAAACCTCTCTTTGAGATGCCCTTTACGGTCTTCTTTCTCCTGCCATTGGCAGGATGTATAGCCTTTATAGGAGCAAAGGAGGCCTATTGTTTTCGTCTCCTTGAAGGATTTATTATCTGCCTTCTCTTACCTTTTTATATCTTGCTCTGGCCCTTCATGAGTCTTGATCTGAGGATTTATGGTCTTGCTATAAATGCCCTGCTTTATCTCTTTCTAAGCCTGAGAAAGGCTGTTATGCCTTTAAGCTTTGATATAGGGGATAAGACAAAATATGTGCCATAGGTTGGCGAGGTAATAGTGAGGGCAGAGAGGATTCTCGTCGTTGATGATGATCCCATAATACTCTCCTCAGCGGAGAGGATACTCACTGCTGAGGGATATGAGGTTTTTAAAGCAATGGATGGGGAATCTGCCCTGAAGATCCTTGAAGAGGTTGTCTGCGACCTGGTCCTTGCTGACCTGAGGATGCCAGGGATGGATGGCATGGAGCTTCTTAAAAGGATTAAGGCATTTTTACCCTCCACAGAGGTGATAATAATAACAGGTTTTGGTACGATTAAGTCTGCTGTGGAGGCCCTCCGGGCTGGTGCCTATGATTATATTGAGAAACCCTTCACTCCCGAGACACTAAAAAATATCGTCTCAGGCTGCTTAGAGAGGAAGAGGCTCGTGATGGAGAATATTCAATTAAGGAGGGAGGTGCAGGGACTTTACAAGCTGGAAAAGATTATAGGTAACTCCCGGGCAATGCAGAGGGTTTTTGACCTCATTGCACAGGTGGCACCAACAAATAGCACTGTCCTTATAACTGGTGAAAGTGGAACAGGCAAGGAGCTGGTGGCGAGGGCGATCCATTATAACTCTCCAAGAAGGGATGCACCATTTATTGTGGTGGACTGCTCAAGCATTCCAGAAACACTCATAGAGGCAGAGCTCTTTGGTCATACAAAGGGAGCCTTTACAGGTGCCTTCACCTCAAGAAAGGGCCTTCTTGAACTCGCCAATACAGGCACACTCTTTCTGGATGAGATCGGGAACCTCAGCCTTTCTGTTCAGGCAAAGCTTTTAAGGGTCCTTCAGGAAAGGGAGTTCAGGCCTGTCGGAAGTGACAGGTCTATAAAGGTGGATGTGAGATTTATTGCTGCCACAAACAAAAACCTCCTTGACCTTGTCCGAGAGGGGAGTTTCAGAGAGGACTTCTTTTACAGGCTCAATGTCTTTCCCATAAAATTGCCTCCTTTAAGGGAGAGAAAGGAAGACATACCAGGGCTCGTCCATCATTTTATAAAGAAATATTCTAAGGAGACAGGCTGTGAGGTGAATCACATATCTGCAGAGGCAATGAGGATACTCACCTCTTATGACTGGCCTGGAAATGTGAGGGAGCTTGAAAATGTTATTCACAGGGCAGTGATCCTCTCAGATTCTTCTATTATCAGGCCTGAGCATATCCAGATAGAGGGATATCCCCATCAGGATATCCCGGTGGCCTCTATACCGAAAAACCTCCAGGAGCTGAAGAGATTAAAGGGCTTCTTAAAAAGGAAGGCAGTAGAAGGTCTTGAAAGGGAATTTATTATTGAGGCATTGAAGAGAAATAACTTTAATGTCTCAAAGGCAGCAATGGATGTGGGGATGCAGAGGACTAACTTTTATGGGCTTATGAAGAAATACGGAATAAAGCCTTCTGCCCTCAGACACACCAGCAGCCCTCATGTCCCGGAGGGGAGCCAAAGATAAGGGTTGGGGCCGAGGATTTTACAGCCTAATGTTCCATGTGGAACAAATCCTATCTATTGAGGCCCAACTGTTTCATTAAATCCCAGCAGTATCTCCAGAAGCCTGTCAAATTCCTCAAGGGAGCTATAGTTTATTACTATTGAACCCCCCTTACCTTTATGGTAAATCCTTACAGGTGTGCCAAGGGCCTTTTTTAATCGATCTTCTAAGGATCGTATATTTGCATCTCTTTGGGCAGTTTTTGATTTCTTGCCCACTGTTACTTCGCCACCTTTAGATTTAGTTGATAGAGAGCCGCTTTTAATAAGGCCTTCCACATCCCTCACCGTAAGGCCTTCCTGAACAATCCTCTTTGCCAGTTCTATCTGGGCCTTTCTGTCTTCAAGAGAGAGTAATGCCCTGGCATGCCCGAAGCTCAGCCCTCCCTCATGAATCATCCTCTTTATCTCTTCAGGGAGTCCGAGGAGCCTCAGGTAATTGGCTACTGATGCCCTGTCCTTGCCAACCCTTTTTGCTATCTCCTCCTGTGTAAGGTTAAATTCCCTCTTCAGCCTCTCAAAGGCCAGGGCAGTCTCAATGGGATCAAGATCCTCCCTCTGGATATTTTCTATGAGGGCAATCTCAAGGGCCTCCCGGGAGGCAAGGTCTTTTATAATTGCAGGTATCTTTTTAAGTCCTGCTATCCTTGCAGCCCTTACCCTTCTTTCTCCAGCAATTAATTTAAATGTCCCGTCACCGACCCTTGTGACAATAACTGGCTGGATTATCCCCTTCTCTTTTATGGATTCGGCAAGTTCCATAAGGGATTCATCCCTGAAGACCCTCCTGGGCTGATACTCTCCGGGCAGGATCCTGTCAATATCAATCTTTACTACCTCTTCAGGCCTTTCTGGAAGAAGGGCCTCAATACCTCTTCCCAATGCTGTCTTCATTTAAGATCTCCTTGGCAAGTTGAAGATAGCCCTGTGCACCCTTTGATTTTATATCATAAAGGAGCACTGGTTTTCCATGGCTTGGTGCCTCAGCAAGGGCAACATTTCTAGGGATGATACTTTCATATACAAGTTCCTTGAAATGCCTTCTTACCTCCTCAGCTACCTGATGGGAAAGGGCATTCCTCGGATCAAACATGGTAAGAAGTATTCCCTCTATTTCAAGCCCTGGATTAAAGGAACTCCTTACCATCCTTAAGGTCTGCATGAGGAGACTGAGACCTTCTAAGGCATAATACTCGCATTGAACAGGGATAATCACTCCATTGGAGGCCACAAGGGCATTCAGTGTAAGGAGCCCAAGAGAAGGCGGGCAATCAATAAAAATGTATTGAAAGCCCTCTTTAACCTCCTGAATCGCCTTCAAGAGGATAGATTCCCTTCCTTCTTTGCCCACAAGCTCTACCTCTACACCCAGAAGGTCAATTGTAGAAGGAGCTATAAAGAGATGGTTTATCTCTGTGGAGATGATTATCTCCCTCAAGGATGCCCTTCCCATGTAAACATCGTATAGACAGGTTTTAAGCTCATTCCTGTTAATACCAAATCCACTTGTAAGGTTTCCCTGTGGATCTGTATCAATTACGAGGATATCCTTTTCTGCTAAGGCAAGGGAGGCTGAAAGATTAATGGCAGTTGTGGTCTTGCCAACTCCGCCCTTCTGATTTACTACAGCGAGGATCTTACCCACAAAAGATTATACCATAGTTCACAGCCCTTCGGTTTCTTTGAATCCCCTACCCTGAAATAGAGATAGAAATTTCCCAATAGTCCCCTCTCCCTTGACGGGCCCCCTCGCCCTCTCCCCAAAGGGGAGAGGGGTCCCCAAAAAAATCAAAGATTTTTGGGGCAGCGGTAGGGAATAGAAAATAGGGGTTTGAGAGGACTAACAATTTTCTATCTCTATTTTTCGGTCCCTACTAGGGAGGGATTCTGGAGTGTTCCATGTGGAACAACTTAAGGTGAAGATAAGCCAGTAAAAGGGTGGCGAGGTAGCGGTTGTTTCTTAACTGGTGGTATATAATTAAGGGAGGAGATAAGTTTGGTAGTATCGAGAAGATTAATAGGGATAATAGGGGCTGGAAGGTCTGAACCAGGGCTTTATGAGATGGCCAGAAGGTGTGGCTATCTTATTGCAAGCAGGGGAGGTGTCTTGATATGCGGAGGTCTTGGAGGCGTGATGGAGGCTGCGGCCTTAGGAGCAAAGGAGGCTGGAGGGCTCACGATTGGTATACTTCCAGGGGATAAAAGGGATTCGGCAAATCCCTATATTGATATTCCCATTTTGACGGGGTTTGGAGAAGGGAGGAATATTATAATTGTCCGCTCCGCTGATGCCCTTATAGCAATTGGAGGAGAATATGGGACCCTTTCAGAGATTGCCTTTGCCCTCAAAGGCGGAAAACCAGTAATTGGTATTCACACATGGGATGTAAAGGGGATAATAAAGGCAGAAGATCCTGAGGAGGCTGTAAAGAAGGTCTTTGAAATCTTAGAACGCCCCAATACCCTGTCACCAAACACTGGCTGAAGAGGTTAAGTTAAGCATCGTCATCTTTTCTTCTTCAGCCTAAACTCAGGTCTCATTTGTGGTATAATAATCTAAGTTCTTGCCCCCTTAGCTCAGTAGGATAGAGCACAGGTTTCCTAAACCTGGTGTCGCAGGTTCGACTCCTGCAGGGGGCGCCACTCAGCTGAACCTGAAAGGGTCCTCTTATTCGGATTTTAAAATCCTTCAGTCCTCACTTAATGGCAGGTAAGAGTTGGTGGGTCTTTTGTTCAAATAGTCTCTCTCCTTGCAAGGTTCAGGCTTACAGACAGGACAGAAAGGTTCCCCCAGATCCAGGAGGCAGACATGACTTCATTCAGGACAGCAGAGGTTAGTGGCGAGGTAACAGTCGGGGGTACCCCCGAGGTAACAGTTGCATTCATTGATCGGTTTTTTGCAGACCTCACACTTCCCCATCTTATTAGTATAACACAGGTTTTTGGACTTTTCTTTATAGTATAATTACCTATGCCAGTGATTCAGATCCTTCCAGAGCATGTAAGAAATCTCATTGCTGCTGGAGAGGTGATAGAAAGACCTGCCTCTGTTGTTAAGGAGCTTGTGGAGAATTCCATTGACGCAGGAGCCGAGAATATAAAGATAGAGGTCCTCTATGGAGGAAAGAGGCTTATAAGGGTTACAGATGATGGCTGTGGGATGGAGAAGAAGGATGCAATACTTTCCATTGAAAGATACGCCACGAGTAAGATTTCCACTATTGAAGACCTCTTTAACATAAGGACCCTTGGATTCAGGGGTGAGGCCCTTGCTTCAATAGCCTCTGTATCAAGGCTCACCATCGAGACAGGAACAGACCCCTCTCAGGTAGGGACACTAATTGAGGTGAAGGGTGGAGGTAACGCTGTAATTAGAGATGCACCACCCATTAAAGGCACAATCGTTACAGTAAGGGACCTATTTTTTAACACACCTGCAAGGAGGAAGTTCCTCAAGACAGATTCTACAGAATTAAATCACATAATAGAGGTGGTGGTCTCAGAGGGCCTTGCTGAGCATAGAAGGGGTTTCAGGCTCTTTGCTGATAATAGGGAATTGCTTAACTTAGCCCCTGTTAATTCCATTAAAGAGAGGGTTGCCCAGATCCTTGGGAAGGAGGCGATCCAGAGGATGATGGAGTTTCAGGCCCGTCATGAAGGTCTTGGCCTTCATGGCTTTGTCTCATTGCCACCGGAGGTGAGGTCAAGAAGGACAGGGCAATATATCTTTGTAAACAATAGACCTGTTAGAGATTATCTCATATCAAAGGCAATCTACGAAGGCCTTTCAGAGATCCTTCCTAAGGATAAACATCCGCTCTTTGTTATCTATCTGAGTGTCGATCCATCAAAGGTGGATTTCAATGTCCATCCAACGAAAAAGGAGGTGCGATTTAGTGAAGGCACTGTTATTTATGAATTTATCATAGGCTCTCTCAAGAGGGCCCTTAAGCAAAGGGATGCACGAGATAAATTCAGGGCTTCTCAGCAGTCGGTGGCGGAAGTAACCCCTGAGATTCAGGGACCTGAAGGACTGGGGGAGAGGATAGGTAGCCCTATTGAGATCCCAGCGGTTACTTCGCCACTAAGTAGTCTTAATCATATCCCTACTGTTGCCTCGCCACTAATTGGTGGCGAAATAACAATGAGGCTTTTTGAAAAGGAGACCTTCTATAGGAAGGGGCAGGTGCTCTCCTTTGGTGGTGTATTTGTAGCGATGGCTGATGAGGAGGGGCTTATTGTCATGGATAGACATGCTGCCCATGAAAGGATACTTTATGAAAGATTTCTGAATGGATTAATCTCTACAAAAACACTCCTCTTTCCAAAACAGGTGAGACTTCAACCAGTGAGCTACAGGATCATCCTCAGTCTGCAGGAACTACTTAAGGGAATGGGTATTGAGGTGGAGGATTTTGGCAAGTCAGTTCTTCTTGTGAGGGCCATACCAGAGTATTTCAGGGAAGAGGATATAGATTCAATACTTGAGGATATAGCCAGTGCATTCAGGGAGTCAGAGGAGACCAGAAGTCCTTTCGATAGGATTGATTCAGCAAGGAGTTCGGTGGCGGAGGTAACGGTTGAGCTAAGTCATAAGAGGCAGTCCATTGCATCCACTCTTGCCTGTCACAGGTCAATAAGGAGGGGAGAGGAGATAACCCCTGAGGAGATAGAGGCCCTTTACAGGGAGCTACTCAGCTCTTCCGATCCCTATCATTGCCCCCATGGCAGGCCCACGATGATAAGGATTTCTATAGACGAGATTATGAAGAGATTTGGGAGGTAGATTGAAGCTTGGTATACCGGCTATTTTAATCCCTTTGTTAAATAAATCCTTAAGGAGGTGGTAACAATCTCTGTAGCCAGAAACTACTGTTTATTATATAAAAGGTAGGTTGAAAATTAAAATAAATATTCAGTAAGAGAGTAGTATAGACGAAACACGGTTCGTGAAATAGTGGTATAAGAAGGTAAACACATGATCAAGACAAATATAAAATATGAAAAGAACTTTTAGTTTAAATATGCAAATCAAACCAATTCCAACGATTAACTCAATATCGGATCTGCCTAAAATAACTTCTCTTATATTACCAGAGGATTTTGAACTTCTACCCAACACCTCAGAGGTCTTTGAATTAGAATTTGCCTTCTATGAATATAAACTTCTTACCAAAGAAGAAATAATCACAAGGGGTGCATATTTTAAGAGTGTTGAGGGAATTCCTACTTATCATTATATAATATGCTCAAATAATAGCCCTCTTATATGGGAAGGGAGGTCAGAGATTACCAAGGCTTATTTCAAAGAAGGGAATTTTTCCACTGGCTATGCAACCCATGGACTTTTCCCTTATAGGGGGAAGTTCCATCCTCAACTTATAAAAGGTATATTGAATATTCTAAAGATCCAACCCGGAGATGTTGTCCTTGACCCTATGTGTGGAAGCGGAACGCTAAATGTAGAAGCAGCCATAATGGGAATAGACTCCATTGGTATTGAGAAAAGTCCATTCTGTGTATTGATGAGTAAGGTAAAACATGAGGCATTAAAAGTTGATGGTAATACATTAACCACCGTGCGTGATGATATGCACAAAAATTATAAAGCCCTAATGAATAATAAAAAGTTGCCCCAGGAGTTTTTATATAATGACGGATTAACCCCTGAAAGGATGATAACTCTGCTTGCATTTTTAGATGCAATGGGATATGCAAGAAGATGTTCAAAGGGCATAGATGCTCTTTTCCCTTCTTTTCTAAAAAGATATGTAGGACAGATAAAATCTTTTATCCAAGTAAGAGACAAACTCAATCTAAAAAATGGAAATTCACGATTTGAAATTGGTGATGCA
>CAMTWD010000118.1:0-6959 GCA_947085365.1 uncultured Nitrospirota bacterium
AGTTAATGGTTCTGTTACAAGACCGAGTCTTTCTATCCCAGCATCCTTTATCTCTGCCATCAATCGGGCAACCACTCCATAAGGAACAGACCTGTCTGCCCTGAGGAAGACCTCAGGATTCTCTCTTGCCAGTAGAGTAAGTTTTTCCTTTAATGCCTCAGGTGTTACAGGCATATCATTCAGATAGGTCTCGCCATTGCTCTTCACAGTTACAACAAGCCTCTCCTCTGGGGGGAGCTCCTTTCCCTTTGCCTTTGGAAGATTCACATCTATGCCCTGCTGCATAAGGGGTGCTGTGACCATAAATATTACAAGAAGCACGAGCATTACATCCACAAAGGGTGTTACATTTATCTCAGACATCACTTCTCTGTTTCTATTTCTTGAGATCTGAGGCATCAGGGCTCATCTCCTTAGGGTTACCTCATCACCTTTTCTTATAAGGAGATCAAAGATCTCCTCTGAAAAATCCTCCATCTCGATTATCAATCTCCTGGCTGTACTGAGATAATAGTTATAGGCAACTACAGCAGGGATAGCCACAGCAAGACCAAGGGCTGTGACAATAAGTGCCTCTGCAATTCCCGGGGCAACCACCGCCAGTGAGGCAGAACCCTGAGCACTTATTCCCATAAAGGAATGCATTATCCCCCAGACAGTTCCAAAGAGACCTATAAAGGGAGATGTAGAACCTGCCGTGGCAAGAAAATTCAGATACTGTTCAAGCCTTGCTGCCTCGAGGGCTTCATACCTTTTGATAGCCCTCTCAAGCCCTGCCCCTGTCTTATACACCTCTTCATTAAAGACATTCCTGAAGACAGCAGCAACAGGACTGACCCTCAGCCTCTTTGAGAGTCTGAATAACTCTAAGGGCTCACGAGCCTCGAGAAAGGCCTTCATGAATTTTTCATTTTCTTTCTTCGCCTTCTTGAAATAGCTGAATTTATAGAATATGATAAACCAGGAGATTATGGAAAAGAGAAAGAGGATCGCCATCACTATCTTTACAACAGGAGTGGCTCCAAGTATTAAATCTATTACTGTATATCTCACAGTTACCTCACCACTTGAGACCTTTATTGTAACATAATCAACATATTGTCTATTAGCCTCGTCTCACCTATCCTCAGGGCGATTGCCAGAAGAACCCTGTCCTTTATCTCAGAGGTCTCCTCAAGGGTATCAGGATCATAAGGAGCTGCGTAGTCTATGGAACTCACCAGTGGTTCTGACAGAAGATTCTTATACATGAAATCTTTAAGGATTCTTCCATCTCTCTGACCTCTTTTTATCAATTCTGAGGTTTGAAGGAGTGTCCTGTATATTATTGTTGCAGCCCTTCTCTCATCAGGATTAAGATACAAGTTCCTTGAGCTCATGGCAAGTCCATCAGGCTCTCTCACAGTAGGACAGGTGATGATCTCCACATCCATATTCAAATCCTTCACCATCCTCTTAATTATAACACCCTGCTGATAATCCTTCAGCCCAAAATATGCCCTGTCAGGCTTAACAATATTAAAGAGTTTTGCCACCACAGTGGTGACACCCCTGAAATGACCTGGTCTGAAGGCACCGCAAAGCCTTTCTGATAGGTCCCTTACCTCTACATAGGTCTTAAACCCCTCTGGATACATCTCCTTTATATCAGGAAAGAATATTATATCAACAGACTCCCTCTGGAGTTTTTCCCTATCTCCATCAAAGTCCCTTGGGTATCTGCTGAAATCCTCCTTCGGGCCAAACTGGAGCGGATTAACAAAGATACTCACCACTACAATATCATTCTCCTTCCTTGCCCTTCTGACAAGGCTAAGATGACCTTCATGAAGTGCACCCATTGTAGGAACAAAGCCTATCTGCCTTCCCTCTCTTTTAAGAGACCTTGAGAGGGATTGCATCTCCTGGATAGTTTGGACTGTCTTCATAAAATCAATTCCACTGAAAAGATCTCAAGCCCTAAGTTCTTCTCTTATAAGCTCCACGAGACTATCCACTATCTCGCTCTCAGAGACCTCTCTCACCACCTTACCTCTTTTAAAGAGCACACCCCTTCCCCGACTTCCGGCAATACCGAAGTCTGCCTCTCTTGCCTCTCCAGGACCATTTACAGGGCATCCCATTACTGCCACTTTAATGGGTTCTTTCACATCCTTAAGCCTTTCAAAGACAGCACCTGCAAGACTGATGACATCAATTGTGCACCTGCCACAAGTTGGACAGGAGATGAGGTCAATACCCTCTCTCCTCAGGCCCAGTGCTCCAAGTATGGAGCGTGCAACCTTCACCTCTTCTACAGGATGGGCAGTGAGGGAGACCCTTATAGTATCACCGATACCCTCACTGAGAAGGGCTCCAATACCAACGGCACTCTTGATAATACCCTGTGGTGGTGGCCCTGCCTCTGAAATACCCACATGAAGGGGATAGTCAAATCCTTCTGAAAAGAGCCTGTAGGCAATGATAGTCTCTAAAACATCAGAGGATTTAAGGGATACCTCTATCTCCCTGTAATTGAGCTCCTCAAGGAGGAGGATATTCCTTCTGGCACTTTCCACAAGGGCCTCAGGTGTGGGATGACCATATCTTTCAAGAAGATCTCTCTCGAGGCTTCCGGCATTTACACCTATCCTTATGGGAATACGCCTTTCTGAGGCAGAAGTGACAACCTCTTTAATCTTCCACTTTGCCCCTATGTTGCCAGGATTTATCCTGAGGCCATCAACACCCTGCCTTATTGCCTCAAGGGCAAGCCTGTAATCAAAATGGATATCAGCAATAATCGGTAGAGGGCTTCGAGCCCTTATCCTTCCCAGTGCCTTTGCTGCCTCCATATCAGGCACTGCAACCCTCACGATATCAGCTCCAGCAGAGCTTATCTCTTCAATCTGCCTTATTGTGGATTCTATATCCCTTGTATCTGTCTTTGTCATGGACTGGATGGAGATGGGGGCACCCCCACCTATCGGGACATTACCAACATATATCCTTCTTGTCTCTCTTCTCTGTATCATGATGAAGATTTACTCCATACTTACAGGTGAAGTAACAGTAGGTGGTGAGGTAAGAGTAGTAAGTTGCCCCGTTGTTACTTTGCCACCTTTGTTTCTCTTTCTTATATATTCCTGCACAGCCTGGCTGTGCTCATCGTACCTGACAGAGAAGGTGTGAGTCCCATCATTATTGGAGACAAAATATAGATAGGGAACATCAGCGGGATTCACAGCAGCCATAATAGACTTAAGCCCTGGTGAGGCAATAGGGCCTGGTGGAAGGCCTTTATGGATATATGTATTGTATCTTGATTTCCTCTTGAGATCATTTCTCGTAACAATCCTTTTTGTGCCCCACAGGTCATACACTGCCGTGGGGTCTGCCTGAAGCTTCATTCCACGCCTGAGCCTGTTATGATAGACAGCAGAAATCAACGGCCTCTCATAGTCAACCTTTGCCTCTTTCTCTATAATGGATGCGAGGGTAAGAAGCCCGTTCTCCGAAAGTCCAAGCCCTTGTGCCTTCTCCAGATAAGGCCCTATAAGCCTTCTGGTCATGCTTACCATATATTTTATGATCTCCACCACATCAGTGCCTTTTGGAATCCTGTAGGTTGTGGGAAAGAGATATCCCTCGAGAGAGGGTGCATCTACCATGAGCTCTTTCAGAAGTCCTTTATCTGTTACCAATTTAAGGAATCCCTCTTTATCAATGATACCCTTATCTTGGAATGTCTGGGCAATCTCTGCAAGGGTCTGACCCTCTATAATCCTGATCTCATATTCCTCTATCTCTCCTCTGAGGAGTTTATTCAGGACATCTATGGGTCTTACACTTCCTAT
The DNA here is from genome assembly GCA_947085365.1 of uncultured Nitrospirota bacterium. Taxonomy (GTDB): domain Bacteria; phylum Nitrospirota; class Thermodesulfovibrionia; order Thermodesulfovibrionales; family CALJEL01; genus CALJEL01. Next base: position 3,837 of record CAMTWD010000118.1, read on the forward strand.
AAATTCGTAATATCCATATCTAAGAGACCTGTCAAGTCCTGTAAGCCTTCCAAGGATTATGAAGAGGTTTCTGTCTCTTATGAGCCTTTTTTTGTGAAGGAGCTCAATGGCAGACCTGAAGCTCATACCCTTCGGGATCAGGACCTCAAACCTTTCGGGCTCTTTCCTTACAGGGACTAAAAACTGGACTATCAGATAAAGGGTGGTAATAATCAGTATTGCACCACCTATCAGAAGGAGATCTCTCCTTTTAATAAGCCCTTCGTTATTTCGCCACCTCATGAATTTAGCCATTAATATTATAATGACAGAAATTGACAAAAAAAGGGAAGGTTGCTACAGGAAAAATCAAAGTTCCATTCTTGCACCTCGGAGGTGCAGGTTTATTCATCTGAAAGATAACAGGCTTTTGGAAGACACATCACTCTGGATAGATTATTTCAAGCGAAGGGACGATCAATTTGCTGAGAAAGTGATGAGGTCTTGACTTTATCTGATGTTTATGTGCCAATGGTCGAAATTGCGTAGCTTAATACGAGGGAAGGATATATAACAGCGGGGGGTAAGCCCCCGCTGAAGGCTTTTTATCATCTTTTAAGATCAAACCGATCAAGGTTCATAACCTTGCTCCATACTGCTATGAAGTCTTTTACAAACTTCTCTTTGGCATCATCACAGGCATAAAATTCTGCTATAGCCCTGAGCTGTGAATTATGTCCAAAGATAAGGTCAACCCTTGTTGCTGTCCATTTCAGCTTACCAGTCTTTCTATCATATCCCTCAAAGAGTTCCCCATCTTCAGAGGCAGGCCTCCACTCTGTGCTCATGTCAAGTAAGTTCACAAAGAAGTCATTTGTCAGGGTCTCGGGCCGGCTGGTCAGGACGCCATGTTTTGACTGCCTGAAGTTGGCATTTAAAACCCTCATCCCGCCAAGGAGCACGGTCATTTCTGGCGCTGTCAGGGTCAATAGCTGTGCCTTATCAACCAATAAGACTTCTGAAGGTATGCTAAACTTTGTTTTAAGGTAATTGCGAAAACCATCGTATAGAGGCTCTAAATATTGGTAGGTCCAGACATCAACATGTTCTTGTGATGCATCCACACGTCCAGGTGTAAATGGTACGGTTACATCGTAGCCTGCTTTTTTTGCTGCCTGTTCGATGGCAGCACAGCCACCAAGGACAATCAAATCTGCAAGGGATACCTTTTTGCCATCGGTCTTTAAATGGGCTTCATTAAATTCTTTCTGTATTCTTTCAAGGACAGATAAGACTTTTGAGAGTTGTTCGGGCATATTAACTTCCCAGTCTTTTTGAGGAAGGAGTCGGATTTTGGCACCATTGGCTCCACCACGCCTGTCAGATCCACGAAAAGTGGATGCCGAAGACCATGCAGTATATACAAGTTGTGAGATTGATAGACCAGATGCAAGTATTTTCGTTTTAAGTTCTACGATATCCTTTTCTTCAATGAGAGGATGGTCAACTGTCGGCAATGGTTCATGCCATGGTTCAATATCGCTCGGGACTTCGGGTCCAAGCCATCTTGCACGGGGTCCTAAATCACGATGTGTAAGTTTGAACCATGCCTTAGCAAAGGCCTTAGCAAATTCTTCTGGATTATTTAAAAACCTGCGGGCTATCTTTTCATAAACAGGATCAAAGCGGAGCGCCAGGTCTGTTGTCAACATCATGGGTGGATGTTTTTTATTTGGATCGTATGCATCAGGGATGATGGCTGGCGCACCTTTTGCAACCCATTGGTGTTTACCAGCCGGGCTTTTCATAAGCTCCCATTCGTAGTTAAATAGATTTTGTAAAAAGTTGATGCTGAATTTTGTTGGGGTTGCTGTCCACGTAAGCTCAAGGCCGCTTGTGATGGTATCAGGACCTTTTCCTGTGCCAAAGCTATTTTTCCAGCCCAAACCCTGCTGCTCAATCGGTGCAGCGTCTGGCTCAGGACCTAAAAAAGACTCTGGAGCCGCACCGTGGCACTTGCCAAAGCTATGGCCACCTGCAATTAATGCAACTGTCTCTTCATCATTCATCCCCATACGCTTAAATATTTCACGAATATCCTTTGCAGAGGCAACAGGGTCTGGGTTTCCATCCGGACCTTCAGGATTCACATAAATCAGCCCCATCTGGACAGCTGCAAGAGGTCTTTCAAATTCCCCTGTTTCTGTACGCCGTTTTTCTGAGGCCTCTAACCACTCACCCTCTGGTCCCCAATAGACACTTTCATCCGGCTCCCACCAGTCTTCTCTACCGCCGGCATATCCATAAGTCTTAAAACCCATTGATTCCATAGCAACATTGCCAGCAAGGATGATAAGATCTGCCCAGGAGATCTTTCTGCCATATTTCTTCTTGATAGGCCAGAGAAGTCTTATAGCCTTATCGAGATTTACATTGTCTGGCCAGTCACGAAGGGGTGGAAATCTGAGTTGGCCGGCATTTGCACCGCCACGGCCATCGGCGATTCTATATGTGCCAGCGCTGTGCCATGCCATGCGGATAAATAATCCACCATAATGGCCGAAGTCTGCAGGCCACCAATCCTCGGATTTTGTCATTAGTTCACGAAGGTCTTTCTTTACAGCCTCTAAGTCGAGGCTCTGGAACTCTTTGGCATAATTGAAGTCTTTGTCCATGGGACTACACTCTGGTGAGTTCTGATGAAGAACTTTTAGATTAAGCATGGTTGGCCACTTGTCCCATATAGATTGTTTTTTTTGAGTTTTTTCTTCAGCCATAACATTCCTCCTCTTTTTTGATAGAGAAACCCAAAGGGTTTTTTATACTATCTGTAATGCACCCCATTTGTAAAGACACTTTTTATACCCAAAAGTTGTAGAGGTCATGCTGCCTCCTTCAAATGTTGTATATAATATTTCTCCTCAAACTCCACTGTTACTTCGCCACCTATCTGGACTTAAATATCCAAGCTGTGAGTGCACATAGAGCCTATTGTAGTCTTCCCTGATCCATCTCCCTATCCTTTCCTTTGCTTCCTCAACTGTTACCTCGCCACTGGCACTGTTACCTCGCCACTGGCAAGGAGCTAAACTCATTGAGCCAGATTATCTCCTCCTTTATTGTCCTCATTACCCTTTCTGTATC
>CAMTWD010000119.1:0-15781 GCA_947085365.1 uncultured Nitrospirota bacterium
ATAATTCTTTATTCTTTCTTCAGCCTTCTTCAGCCTACGAGCCTTAAGCCTATCTAAAGCCTTCAGCCTTAAGCCTAACTTTGGGGCAGCGGTAGGGAATAGAAAATAGGGGGGTTAAGAGGATTAACAATTTTCTATCTCTATTTCAGGGTCCCCACCTTACCACTGAATAAGACTTGCCAAAGATGGGCTAAATATCTTAGCATTAAATAATGCTTAAAAAATCACTGAATTCCCTGACGAATAAACTTATCTTTACGATAGGGCTCCTCATGACCCTTACTGGACTCCTTTCAGCCTATCTCTATCTGAAATACCAGGAAGACCTGATGCTCAAGAACCTCGTTAATCAGGTGGAGATATCCTCAGAGATAATCAGGAGAGGGCTTCATTACGGGATGCTCAGCTCCAAAAGGGAGATTATAGAACAGACCATTGATGCTGTCAAAGAGGCAGAGGGTGTGAGGGTGATAAGGATATTTGATATAGAAGGAAGGATCTTCTATTCCTCTAAGCGTGATGACCTCGGAAGACTCATTGACAAACAGGTAGAGGAAGACTGTAAAGGATGCCATGGAGGGGGCAATTCCAGGCTGAATTTTACAGAAAAAAGGAGCTGCTGGAGGATCGGAAGGTTACCCAGTGGAGAAAGGGTAATAAACTTCATTAAGCCTATAATGAATGAACCAGCCTGTTATACCGCCCAATGCCACAGACACAGGAAGGATCAGGAGGTCCTTGGTTTTATAGAGACAAGCTTCAGCACATCCTCTGTTGATTCCCTTATAAGGAAGAATAAGATTAATACCCTTGTATACGGAGCCTCTTTCATTGTCCTTATCTCCGTATTTCTCTGCTTTATCCTCTGGAAATTTGTCACAAAGCCCCTGAGCCTCCTTGAAGAAGGGATGAAAAATATTGCGAGGGGAAATCTTGACCACAGGGTAGATCTACGAACAAAAGATGAGATGGGACTTCTTGCAGAGACCTTCAATTCCATGGCCCAGGAGCTGAAGGAATCGAGACATAAACTTGAGGAGTGGACAAAGTGCCTTGAGGAGGAAGTGCAGAAAAAGACGATCGAGATAAAGAAGGCACAGGAGCAACTGATGAATGCCGAAAAGCTTGCATCCCTCGGAAGAATGGCAGCGGGCTTTGCCCACGAGCTGAACAGCCCTCTCACTGGAATCATAACCTTTGCCCACCTCATCATGAAGAGGCTTCCTCCAGAGGATAAGGAAAACAGGGAAGACCTCCAGGTAATAATTGATCAGGCCGAAAGGTGCAGTAAGATAATAAAGGGACTTCTCGGTTTCTCCAGAAAGACGGGTTATGAAAAGACCCTTACAGATATAAACAGTCTTATAGAAAGAACTGTTGCCATGGTGAAGAATCAGGCAAAATTTCATAACATAGAGTTCAGACTGAATCTGCAGAAACTTCCCCAGATAATGGTGGACAGCCACCAGATGGAGCAGGTCTTCCTGAACCTCTTAATAAATGCAGCAGATGCCATGAATGAAAGAGGTATGATTACCATCTCCTCCAGGCTTGTCCAGAATCTTGAAGATCCTTCAACTGTTACTTCGCCACTAAGTAAGGAGTTTATAGAACTGGAATTTACAGATACAGGCCCGGGAATCCCTGAGGAGTATCTCTCAAAGATCTTTGAACCCTTTTTCACCACAAAACCACCAGGGAAGGGCACAGGCCTTGGCCTTTCCGTGAGTTATGGGATAATAAAGAGACACGGTGGGACAATATTTGTAAAGAGTAGCCTTGGAAAGGGGGCAAGCTTCTTCATAAGATTACCTGTTAAGAGTGAGACATCAGATTAAAGGTGTCGGTGCGAGGTAACAGTATTAGTGGCGAGGTAACAGTAGCGGACTAAGATTTGGTAAGGTAAGAGAATGAAGCTCAGTGAAACTATTGAGGGAAGCTTTTCCATTTTGGGAGGTGACTTCGCAAGGGGTGGTGCTGCATCCTGCGAATTAAAATCCATCCTTGAGAAACTCGGTCTTCCTGAGGATATTATACAGAGGGCAACCATATCAGCCTTTGAGGCTGAGATGAATGTGATCATACATGCCATTGCAGGGACAATGTTATATTCTGTAACACCTGAAAGGATAAAGATTGTTGTTACAGATATGGGCCCTGGCATCCCTGACATAGAACTTGCCATGCAAGAAGGATATTCCACTGCCCCAGAATGGGTAAAGGAGATGGGATGGGGTGCAGGAATGGGCCTGCCGAACATGAAGAAGAATGCCGATGTCTTTAATATTGACTCTGTTGTGGGAGAAGGCACAACAGTGGAACTCATTATCTATACACAGAAGAGGGGGGAATCATGAAACTGAATGAAATAAAGAGGTTATTAAACCTTGAAGACCTTATTGAGGATATTCAGGGCAGAGATGTAAGTGGAGTTTATGTGAGTGACCTTCTTTCTGATGTAATGGCAAATGCAAGACCAGGTGACTTATGGATAACCCTCCAAACCCATGTAAATATAGTGGCTGTGGCATCATTGAAAAACCTTTCAGCTATAATCATTACAAATAACCGGAAACCCGATGACGAGACGATTAAAAAGGCAAGAGAAGAGAGGATAGCAATCTTCAGGACCCCCCTTTCAACCTTCGAGATAGCTGGGAGGCTCTACAGGATACTTAAAGGAGATTAAGAGACCTAAAAGGTGCAGACCTTCAGAGCAGACCTTCACATCCATACATGCCTTTCTGCCTGTGCAGAACTGGACATGACACCAGCAAAGATAATCAGAAAGGCAAAGGAGAAAGGCCTTCAGATAATTGCAATTACAGACCACAATTCAGCAGAGAATCTGCCTGCCTTTAAGGCCTTTGAGGCTGAGGGTGTAAAGGTCCTTGCAGGTATGGAGATAACCACAAAAGAGGAGGTTCATATCCTTGCTATATTTGACGACTTCGAGGATATAAAACCCCTTCAGGAACTGATCTATGAGAATCTTTCTGGTCCTGAGTTTGATGAGAGGCTGGGGTATCAGCTCGTTGTGAACGAAAGGGAAGAGATCCTCTCTTTTATGAAAAGGCCATTAATAGGTGCAACAACCTTGAGTATAGAGGATCTGGTAAGACACATCCATACCCTGAATGGCCTTGCCATTGCCTCCCATATAGACAAAGAGGTCTTTAGCGTAATCTCCCAGCTCGGTTTTATACCTGAGGATATAGACTTTGATGGCCTTGAGGTATCAGTAAAGACAGACCCTGAGGAGGCAAAAAAAAGATTTGGTGATCTCCCCTATCCCCTTATCAGATCCTCTGATAGCCATCGCCTCCATGAGATTGGAAGGGCCTTTACGGATTTTTTTATCAATGAGGCCTCTGTGGCAGAACTGAGAAAGGCCCTCAGAGGGGAAGAGGGAAGGAGGATACTCTGATGGAGGATCTATCCCTTCATCTACTGGACATCCTCCAGAATTCCATAGGTGCGGATGCAAAAAAGATAGAGATAGAGATCACAGACAGTAAAAAGGAAAATCTCCTGAGATTAAAGATATCTGATGATGGAAAGGGGATGTCGGAGGAGATGCTAAAAAGGGTTCATGACCCTTTCTTCAGCACGAAAGGGAAGAAGACGGGTCTCGGTATCCCCCTTCTGAGGCAATCTGCCATGGAGTGTGATGGAGAATTCAGTATTGAATCAATGCCGGATAAAGGGTGCACCATCTCTGCTACATTCAGGAAAGACCACATAGACAGAAAACCCTTAGGAGACCTGGGCTCAACCATTGTGGCAGCCATACTTGCCTGTCCTGAATGTCACATAAGACTTCTCTTCAGGAGGATATCAGAGGAGGGAAAGGAGGATATCTTTCTGTTCGATACAGAAGAGATAAAAAGGGAACTTGAGGATATACCAATTACATCACCGGGTGTATTAAAATTTATAAAGGACCTACTCTCGCAATTAAAGGAGAGTTAAAGATGTCGATCAAGATACTTGTTGTTGACGATGAGGCAATCGTAAGGGTCTCCTGCAAAAGGATACTTGAGCCTGAGGGATTTCCTGTGGATGTGGCCTCTGATGGATATGAGGCACTGGAACTCATAAAGAAAAACTCCTATGACATAATTATCACTGACTTGAAGATGCCAAAGATGGATGGCCTTGAGGTACTTCACTGGATAAAGGAGAATTCCCCCTCTTCAAAGGTTATAGTAATTACAGGCTTCTCCACACCGGAGATTGCAGAGAAATCCGTCTCTGCCGGTGCAATAAGATATCTCGAAAAGCCCTTTACCCCCGAGACCCTCCTTGAGGTGGTCAGGTCTGTGGCATCATTACCTCGCCACCAAACTTAGTGGCGAAGTAACAGTGGGTGGCGAAGTAACAGTACTTAGTGGCGAAGTAACAGTGGGCTTTGATCTTGTGATATGAGAAGGCTCAAACTTGTCATAGAATACGATGGATCACGATACCACGGATGGCAGAGGCAGACTGTTACCTCGCCACTGGCAAAGGATAGGGTCACAATTCAATCAATCCTTGAAGAAAGGCTTTCCAGAATAACCACTGAGAAGATAAAGCTTGTCGGAGCTGGAAGGACTGATGCTGGAGTGCATGCCCTCGGTCAGGTAGCGGCCTTTACAACAAAAAGTTCCTTGAGCCCTGAGGTCTTAAAAAGGGCCCTTAATAGCCTCTGTCCACCTGACATAAGGATTCTTGATGTAGAAGAGGTGAGCCCTCACTTTCATCCCAGGTTCTCCGCAAAGGCAAAGAGCTATCTTTATTTCATAATTCGGACTGATAGACCGCCGGTCTTTCTGAATTCCTATTGCTGGCCAATAAGGGCAGAGCTTGACATAACTGCTATGAAAGAGGCAGCAGGATATCTTATCGGAACCCATGACTTTTCTGCCTTCAGGGCATCAGGATGCAGTGCAAAGACTACTGTGAGGTCAATTACAGAATTGAGCATTGAAGAAGGGGAATTTATACCTTTTATGGGAATACAAATTCAGGAAAGATTTGTCCGTTTCAGGATATGCGGGAATGCCTTCCTGAGATATATGGTAAGAAATATAATCGGGACCCTTGTGGAAATAGGAAAGGGTAAAAGGCCTGTCTCATCCATAAGGGAGATACTTAAGAGCGGTGACAGAAAACTTGCAGGGATCACTGCACCAGCTCAGGGCCTCTTTCTGGAAAGGGTCTATTATTGACTATTCGTATTCCTTTTCTATCTTTTCCATTATCTCCTTTCTCTCCTGACATTCCCGGCAATAAATAGCAAAGGGAAGTATCTTGAGTCTCTCTTCGGTAATCTCCTCACCGCACTCCTCGCATATTCCATAGGTCCCCTGTTCTAATTTTCTCAGTGCCTCATCAATCTTCATAAGATTCTCTCTATGAATGGACAGTTGTTTAAGACTTATGTCCTCTGCAAGGTCAACAACAGACCAGTCTCCATCGTCAAGGGCTGTCTCCACCATCTCTTTTGTCTCTCCCCTTATATATTTTGCTATCTCTGTCTTTGCCTCAGAAAGTATCTTTTCCCTCAGGGTGAGGAGAAACCTCCTAAGCTTTTCTCTCCTCTCTTCTTCTGTAATCTCAGGGGTTTCAGCCACTGAAGGGGTCTCAACTGTCACTTTCGGGGAGCTCTTCTTTTTCTTTGTCTCTTTTTTTGCCTTTGCCCTCTTCTTTGCTCCAGCTGTTACTTTTGTGGTCTTGGTCTTTTTTTTCTTTTCAGTCTTCTTTTTTGGCATTATCTGTTCTCCTTACTTAGTGGCGAAATAACAGTAGTTTTTTTAGCCACCTTAACTGTTACCTTTGCCACTCAATTTGTCTCCTTGGACCCCTGCAGGGGGTGAGGTAATGGTTTCTTCCTTGAAGACCTCTATTATACTTCTCACCTTGATACCAGCCTGAGTAAGGGCCTTCTGGATATCTGTTAACTTTGCATCCTCAACCTTGAGCATATAATTGATATTCATCTCTACACCTCCATGATCTCCTTTTCTTTATGGCTGAGCATCTCGTCAACCTTTTTGATATAGGAATCGGTTATCTTCTGAACCTCATCATTCCATCTCTTCACCTCATCCTCACTAAGACTCTTTTCCTTCTGCATCTTCTTTATCTCATCCAGTATGTCCCGCCTTATGTTCCTCAATGCCACCCTTGCCTCCTCAGCCCTCTTCTTTACTACTTTTACGAGTTCCCTTCTTCGTTCTTCTGTTAGAGGTGGTATAGTGAGCCTTATAACCTTTCCATCATTTGTTGGTGTTAGTCCAAGGTCTGATCTTAATATGGCCTTTTCTATCTCAGGGATTATCCTCTGCTCCCATGGTTGGATGGCAATGAGTCTTGGTTCAGGAACCGTAAGGGTTGCCACCTGATTAAGGGGAACAGGGGTTCCATAATACTCCACTGTAATTCCCTCCAGGATTGAAAGCGAGGCCCTACCAGTTCTTATGGAGGCAAGTTCTTTCCGGAAGACCTGAAGGGTTGCCTCCATCTTTTCTGTCAGCCTCTTCTTCAGTACTGGATCCATAAAACTCTCACCTCGCACTACTGTTACTGGTACACAGGGGGAAACTGCGTTTCCCCCTGTGAGACCCCCAACTGTTACTTCGCCACCTTTTAATTCAGTCTTCTCCCTTTACAAGTGTCCCCACCTTCATACCAGAAAGGGCCTTTTTTATGTTTCCCTTTCCCCTGAGATTAAATACCACAATAGGTATATCATTGTCCATACAGAGGGTTATAGCAGTGGAATCCATAACATTAAGACCCCTTTTTAAGACATCCCTATAGGTAATTGTATCAAATTTCTTTGCATCCGGAAATCTTAAAGGGTCAGCAGAATAGACACCATCCACCTTCGTTGCCTTCATTATAAGTTCGGCTCCTATCTCGATTGCCCTGAGGGCTGCAGCAGTGTCTGTGGTAAAAAAGGGGTTCCCTGTCCCTGCTGCAAATATTACAACCCTTCCCTTCTCAAGATGTCTGAGTGCCTTTCTTCTTATATAAGGTTCTGCCACCTCTCTCATCTCAATAGCAGACTGGACCCTTGTGGGTATTCCCAGTTTCTCAAGGCTGTTCTGGAGGGCAAGGGCATTTATTACTGTAGCAAGCATACCCATATAATCTGCCGTTGCCCTCTCCATCCCCTTTGCTGCTGCCTCCATGCCCCTGAAGATATTTCCTCCACCTATGACAATTGCAATCTCTGTGCCAAGCTTGAGTCCTTCCTTTATCTCCCGAGCAATAAAATCAACTGTGTCAGGGTCTATTCCATACCCCCTGTCTCCCATCAGGGCCTCACCACTAAGTTTTATGAGGACCCTCTTAAACTTAGCCCTCCTTAGAACCTTCGCCAACCTGGAACCTCGCAAATCTCCTTACAACTATATTCTCTCCAAGCCTTGTAATGGCATCAGTTATAATATCCTTTACCTTCTTTTTCTGTTGAGGATCTTTTATGAAGACCTGCTCGAGAAGACAGGTCTCTTCAAAAAATTTCTGGAGCTTGCCCTCCACAATCTTCTCTACCACACTCAGGGGCTTGTCTCCCACAGATGCCCTGTAAATCTCCTTCTCCCTTTCGATCACCTCTGGTGGTACATCCTCCTTAGAGATATACCGGGGGTTGGATGCCGCAATCTGCATGGCTATATCCTTCACAAGTTCCCTGAATATATCGGTCCTTGCCACAAAATCTGTTTCGCAGTTCACCTCCACGAGGACTCCTATCTTATCCATATGGATGTATGATCCCACAATCCCCTCAGCTGCCTTTCTTGACGCCTTTTTTGCTGCACTGGCAAGGCCCTTCTGCCTTAAAAGATCTATCGCCCTTTCAAAATCTCCATTGGCCTCTATCAGTGCCTTCTTACAATCCATCATCCCGGCACCAGTCTTTTCTCTCAGTTCCTTCACCTTTTCAGCAGTTATCTCACCCATTTTCTTCCTCCATGGCAATCTTCTCTTCTATTGCTGTCTCTACAGCACTCTTTTCAAGGGATGACCTTCCCTCTATTACTGCATTGGCCATCTTCGATGTGATGAGTTTTATAGTCCTTATGGCATCATCGTTTCCTGGTATAACATAGTCAGCATCGTCAGGATCGCAATTTGTATCCACTATGGCAACAACAGGGATCCCCAGAAGCCTTGCCTCATGAACGGCAATCTTTTCCTTCTTTGGATCCACAACAAAGATTGCCCCTGGAAGGGTCTCCATATCCTTTATCCCACCAAGATATTTCTGGAGTTTCGCCATCTCCTTCATTATTGTTGCCACCTCTTTTTTTGGCAGTCTCTCAAATGTCCCATCCTCCTTCATCCGCTCAAATCTCCTTAATTTTTCAATACTCATTTTGATGGTGGTGAAGTTTGTAAGCATCCCGCCAAGCCATCTCTGGTTTACATAAAAGACCCCTGCCCTCTTTGCCTCCTCTTCAATAGCCTCTTGTGCCTGTTTCTTTGTGCCAACAAATAATATGGGTTTGCCCTGCTGTGCAACGGATTTAATAAATTCGTAGGCCTCTTCAACAGCCTTGACAGTCTTTTGAAGGTCAATTATGTGAATGCTATTTCTCTCTCCAAAGATGTATTTCTTCATCTTTGGATTCCATCGCTTCACCTGATGCCCAAAGTGGACACCAGCCTCAAGAAGCTCTTTCATCGTTACAACTGCCATCTCTTCCTCCTGGTTTTTCCTCTGCCCTACCTGTCTTAACCCATAAAAGGGACCAGTGACAGTTTTAAAGGGGTCTCTTCTTAAACCCCAGTAGGGCATGTGTATTTGGATACAGAGGTGCTAATAACACCTTTACAGAATGAAAAGGGTAACACAGAGCTCCTTCAGGTGTCAAGATTTAATCTGCCTTCGGAAATAACTGTCTCTTCCCTTTTACCAACCTTCAGGATGACTGTAGGTCTGAAAACAACAAAGTCCTGATGGAAGGATGTCCTGACCTTCCCCCCAAAGGAGCTATTGTCTCCTAAGGCAACATGGATTGTCCCCAGTATCTTTTCTGATTCGAGGATGTTATCAGGTCTTGTTGCCCTCTCATTTGTGCCTATACCAAGTTCAGCAATATTGGCATTAAGAGGATTTTCAAGAAATCTCTCCAGAAGGACCCCTTTATAAGGTTCTTCTCCTTCTATATCCCTTACATATCCATTCTCTATTCTCAGGGTTAATGGACTGGAAAGGGGTCTTGTAGGTGCCCATTCAAGCACAAGGGTGCCCTTTGCCGTTCCCTCAACTGGTGCAAAGAATACCTCCCCAGCAGGAAGGTTCCCAAAGGCTCCAGGTCTTGTAAGAATTCCTGTGTCTGCATAGACCCTCCTTCCTTTTTTGGAAAGTGTAAGGTCTGTACCATTGGGAGCAGTGATTATTAATGTCTCGGCACCTCTTAATTTAGATGCCAGGGATCTCGTCCTCTTCTTCAGTCTCTTCCAGTCAATATTCATTGGACCCTCAAGCATGGATATCTCAAAAAGGGGCATGCTGGCATATCTTGTCTTAAAGATCCTTGTGAGAAGGTCCCTAAAGTGTGTATGGCTCGTGGAGTATCTTGAAAGGGCAATAACGGCATTCACAGGTCTTTTTGCATATCTCTTTATTATACCTTCTACGGTCTCCATCTCCTCCGGTTTTATCTTCTTTTTAAGGAGTGCTGAAAAGAGCCTTGCCTTTTTGAGTTCCGCTACAGCCTCTTCACCAAAGGCCCTCCTCCAGAGCCCTTCAGGAGGTTCAATGCCGTGCATACCTGTCTCAGGATATTCATAAAAGATTGCCTCCTTCGATAAAGATGAGGCAAGGTCTCTAAGGATCAGGCAGAATTCCTTTATCTTCTGCCTCTCAAGAACTGTTACCTCGCCACCAAGTGAAGAACCTTCTCTGGGAAAATCTGTAAAGATGAGTATCCTTTCATCCCTTTTTATACCAAGGTTCGTCTTTAATATAGATATAGCAGCCTTAGTAAGAAACATTTATACACCACACTTCGTGGCGAGGTAACAGTTGCTTGTATCTACTCCCGTCTATTACCTCGCCACCGACTGTTACTTCGCCACCGATTTCATGTTAGATTTACAGAGCCACTCTAAATTAAAGGTATAGGAATTCCATTCCTTGCACACAGGACATCTGCCTGACAAGTTCTCAGAAAGGTTTCCACAGTTATTACAGCAGTAATTGAGCCTAAGGGTCTTTTTCAGGTCAATGGCCTTTCTGAACTCAATTGCAGCCCTTTCGGTCTCCTTCCGCTTTAAATAGAGATTTCCCATGAGTCTGTGAAGTTCAGGAAATGTCATTCCCTGGGCTTCTATCGTCCTGAAGGTATCCATGGCATCATCTATCATCTCAAGCCTGTAATAGAGTTTCCCAAGGAGAAAATTAAGGAGTGGGTCAGAAGGCCTCTTCTGTATAGCATTTCTGTAATATCTTATAAGCCTTGCCGGTTCTCCCTTTGATATCAATAAATCCTCCAACCTTACAAGAAGAAGGGGAGAGCCCGTCACCTCATAGGAATTCCAGAGAAAGTCAACGGCCTCTTCAGGATTACCCTCAGAGAGCATTACCTCTGCAAGGCCCAGATAGGCAGGGATGAAAAAGGGATCTATCCTTATGGCTGTCTTAAAGGATTTTCTTGCCTTATCGAGATCCCTCTTTTCAAGGCTCCATCTACCCAGTTCATATTTGTATCCTGCCAGAAACCTCTTCTCCTGCTTCCTTAAGCCCTCATCGTCGGGAAGATTTTTAATAATCTGTCTTTGAAGATCCACAAGGTCTTCCCATCTCTGGAGCTGTTCAAGGATATCCCTCTTTCTGTAGAGGGCTGAAAGGTTTGTCCTGTCGAGGTCAAGGATCTCATCCACATATCTCAGGGCATCCTGCCAGCGACCGGCCCTTTCCATCAGGTTTTCGATTGTAAAAAGGACTTCAAGCCTCTTGGGAGCAAGCTGTCTGGCCCTTTCTGCATAGGAATAGGCCTTCTGAAGATCCCCTCTTTTAAGACAGACCTCTGAGAGTCTGATGTAGGCATCTATAAAATCAGGATACTCTTTTATGATAAGCTCAAGGCCCTCCTTAGCCTCCTCTATCTTTCCTGAGAGAATAAGGTCAAGTGCCCTCGAATAGAGTTCATTTCTCCTTTGCTCCCTCTTCTGTCTCTTCTGGTCCCTGAGGTTCTTAACAAACCTCCTTGTATCCCTCATGACATAGACAAATAATACAAAAAAGGCACCCACAAGGCCAGAAACAATCATCACTACTATCTTTGGAGCCTCATAAATCTCCTTTGGTGTAAAGGCAATGGTGATGGTCTCCCTGTTAAGGGTAGCAAGGTAGCCAAGGCCCATTAAAAGGAAGAGGAATAATATTAAAAGGAATCTCCCCATATTAAAGCCCCTGCAACAGCCTATCTTCTTCCAGATCTATTCTTGGTGCATCGAGCCAGAGTTTTTCCAGTTCATAATAATCCCTTGTCTCCTCCTCAAAGATATGGACAATAACATCTCCATAATCCATTAAGACCCAGTGACTATAAGAAAGCCCTTCCACAGACAGGGGTCTTAAGCCAAGCTTGGAAAGATTCTCCTCAATATACTCTGTTATTGCCCTTACCTGGGTGGTACTCTCTCCAGAACATATTACAAAATAATCTGTAAGGATTGTGAGGTCCTTAAGTTCAAGGACCACTACATCCTTTGCCTTCTTGTCCTTTGCAAGAGAGGAGACCTTTCTTGCCTTATCTATTGACCTAACCTTTAACCTCCTTAATCTATCTTATAGCCCCACTGTTACTTTCGCCACCTCGTATCCCCATATCCTATTCTTGATTATATAGGATTCTACCTCTTCTGGCAAGAGATATTTTATACTTTTTTGGCTCTTAATTAAAGACCTGATGTAGGATCCAGAGATTGGTATAGCTGAGACCTTGAGAAAATGAAACCTTCCTTGATGAAATTCCTCAATCTCACCATCTATAAATCTTGTAAGTTCAACCTCAGAAATTCCGTATGCAAGGAGATTCCTCAGGTGTGACAGGGGAAATCCAGGCCTTGTAACAACGACAAAATCAGTAAGCTCAAGGATCCTTTCAGGTTTATGCCATTTGGGAAGCTCTGAGATGGCATCAGCCCCACCAATAAAATAAAAATCCTCTGAGGGGTTCTTTGCCTTAAATTCCTCAAGGGTATCAACTGTGTAGGATATACCCTCTCTTTTGAGCTCAACCTCTGAAAACTCAAAAAAGGGATTTGACCTTATAGCAAGCCTCACCATCTCAGCCCTCATGCTGGCACTTATAAGCTCTGTCTCTGTGACCTTAAAAGGTGGAATGCCTGAGGGGATAAAGAGGACCTTTGAGAGCCCAAGCCTCTCCCTCACCTCCTCAGCAATCCTCAGATGACCGTAATGAATGGGATTGAATGTCCCACCAAAAAGGCCGATGCGTGAGCTCACTGTTACCTCGCCACTAAATTAGGCTTAAGGCTTTAGGCTGAAGGCTGAAGAAAAGAGACAAAGACAGGATTATTGTTTTTTTTCTTCAGCCTACTGCCTTCAGCCTTCAGCCTCATTATACCCATCTCTTTAATCCTCTCAGGGGGTCCTACCCCCATGATAAAGTGCTGGGAGCACTAGATTCTCCCATGCCCTGAGTTTACTTATAAGTCCTCCTTCCCTGAAGACCACACCTATCTGTCTTCTTAAAGCCAGTAGTTCTTCCCTGGAAAGACCTTCAGGTCTTCTATCCATTATTGATATACTGCCCTTTAAAGGCCTCTTAATCCCTGTGATGATCTCAAGAAACTCCTCCCTTTCCTCTTCTGTGGAAAAGGTGAAGACCCTCTTTGTGCCTGGAAGGATCTCAAAATCCAGATCCCCTTTAATGAACTCTCCTGCCAAACCTTCAGCCTTTATCATCACAGGAATGCAAAAAGGAGATTTATTATACCATCCAGTAAAAGCAATGAAAACATGCCTGCCATCGCTGCCATTGTGGCCCTCTGGGGTATCTCTGTAGGGCTCTTTTTAACGGAAAGCCCCTGCCAGTTTTATCCCCATCACCTCGAGATAAAAGATCTCCCTGTTCAATTTCATTTTCGTGGAGAGCTCTGTTGCTATCGCTGTGCCACTCCTCATGAGGATAATAAGCCCTGTAAATAGTGGACCCATCTCCCTCAGGCTAAGCCAAAGGAGAATCCTCGCAACAGTTCCGATTGAGCCTGTCCCAGCAAGGGCTGTTATCTGAAGAATAATTATCAGGCCGATTAAAAGACCTGTGACTACAGTGGCAGGAAGGGCCTGTATACCTGTAAAGTATATCTGCCTATAGAGGACCTCCTTAACAGGATTATCCATGAAGCCTCAGTACCTTAGCTGTCCACTTCCAAGAACTATAAACTTCGTGCAGGTAAGCTCCTCCAGGCCCATGGGTCCTCGTGCGTGAAGCTTGTCTGTTGAGATACCGATCTCTGCTCCAAGACCAAATTGATATCCATCATTCAGTCTTGTGGAGGCATTCACAAATACTGCTGAAGAATCCACTTCCCTCAAGAACCTCATGGCCTTCTCATAGTTCTCTGTTACTATGGCATCAGAATGCCTTGATCCGTATTTTGTGATGTGATGAATGGCCTCATCTATGTCCTTTACAACCCTTACATTAAGAATCAGTGCAAGATATTCATTATAGTAATCCTCTTCTCTGACCTCCTTTACAGAAGGATATATCCTCTTTGTCTCAGGACATCCCCTGAGCTCCACCCCAGCATCCTCAAATCTCTTCAGTATCACTGGCAGGAATCTTTCAGCAATCTCTCTGTCCACAAGCATGGTCTCCATGGCATTACATGTCCCGGGTCTCTGGACCTTAGCATTAAAGCATATCTCTTCAGCCATCTTGAGGTTCGCATCCCTGTCCACAAAGACATGACATACCCCTTTGTAATGCTTCAAGACAGGGATCCTGGAATTCTCTGTGACAGCCCTTATAAGACCCTCTCCACCCCTGGGGATTATGAGGTCAATATACTCTGAGAGCTTGAGCATCTCCATTACTGCCTCTCTATCGGGTATCTCTATGAATGTAACAGCATCCTCTGGTACGCCCTCACTCAGGAGGGCCTTCCTCATGACATCCACAAGGGCCCTGTTGGAATTTATTGCCTCAGAACCTCCCCTCAGGATTACGGCATTGCCTGACTTGAGGCAGAGACTCGTGGCATCCACTGTGACATTTGGCCTCGATTCATAAATTATCCCTATCACCCCAATAGGTGTGCGCATCCTTCCCACGAGCATTCCATTTGGACGCCTCCACATCTTTGTTATCTCAAAGACAGGATCTGGAAGCTGTGCCACCTCTATAAGACCAGCACAGATCTCTTCTATCCTCTTTTCATTAAGGGTAAGTCTATCAATGAGTGCACTGGATAAACCCAGCCTTTTCGCCTCTTCCAGGTCCTTTGCATTTTCTTCCAGAATCTTTCTGATCTCTTTCTTCATAAGGTCTGCCATCTTCAGAAGACAGGAATTCTTCTTTTCTGTGGAAAGGCCCAAGAGTTTTATGGAAGCCTCCTTTGCCCTGAGTGCCTTCTGACGGACGAACTCCTTTATATCCATCATAACTGACCTCCTTAAAGAGAGTTTAAATATTATACCACGGGGTGGCGAGGTAACAGTCTTCAGTAATGATGGAATTTGTGGTAAAATATCTCAATTCTTTAAGGAGGTACTCTATGAAAACAGGCTTTATCGGATTGGGTAATCTTGGAAAGGCCATAGCAAAAAGACTCCTTTCTCAGGGCATAGACCTCATTGTCTGGAATAGATCCAGAGACAAGGCCTTGGACCTGGGGGTTCCAATAGCCGAATCCCCTGAAAGACTTATATCCCAGGTAGAGAGGGTGTTAGTCCTGGTCTTTGACTCCCAAGCATCAGAAGAGGTGATCTTTGGTAGTAAAGGCCTTATTCATGGAGAGATAAAGGGTAAGACCGTAATAGACCTTACAACAAACCACTATAAGTATGCAGAGATGGCCTACGAAAGATTAAAGGGCTTGGGAGTCTATTATCTTGATGCACCTGTGCTTGGAAGCGTAATTCCTGCCCAAAAGGGCGAGCTGACTGTACTGGTCTCTGGGGATGAAGAGAGGTTTAATGAACAGAGACCACTTTTTGAAAAATTCTCAAAGGATATTTACTATGTGGGAAAGGCTGGGAATGCCACAAAACTCAAACTCATAAACAATATGGTTCTTGGCGGTTTTATGGAGGTCCTGGCAGAAGCCATAGCGACAGGTGAGCTGGCAGGTTTTAAGAAGGAACAGATAATAGAAATCCTCAATTCAGGTGCGGGAAGATCTTATCTACTGGATGCAAAAAAAACAAAACTCCTCCAGGAAGACTTCTCCACCCATTTTTCCGTTGATCTTATTTACAAAGACCTCCACTATGCACAGGAGCTTCTCAGGGATCTCAAGGGTTTCTCCTTTTGCCTCCAAAATGCAAAAGAGGCCTATGGACTTGCACGGGCAAAGGGTTTGGGAGGTCTCGACTTCTCTGCAATATATAGAATATTTAAACCGTAAAAACCTTGCCAGTCCCCTCCTTTCCTTTTCTAAAGAAGATAAACCTCTAACAGATTATCCTCCCCTGATCCTGAAAATCACTGTTACCTCGCCACTGGCATGGTTGAATCCGAGTCAAAAATTTAAAAAAGATTTGACATTCCATCAAATGTTTGATAGTATTTATTTAGTATAA
>CAMTWD010000120.1:0-21141 GCA_947085365.1 uncultured Nitrospirota bacterium
ACTCTACTTTTTAGTGGCAACTGCTACTTCGCCACTATTTAGTGGAGAAGTAACAGTTGTGTTAAAATAATACCATGTCTAAGTCTAAAAGAAGTTCTCCAAACTGTTACTTCGCCACTAAGAACTGTTACTTCGCCACCAACTGTTACTTCGCCACTAAGTGGTGTGGGAAGATCTCATTTATAATTTCGGTATCCTTGCTGATATTTTTAGGCTGTGCGGAGGACTCTGCGAAGAAGGTTGATTTTTATTATAAGCTTGGTGCTTCCTACATGAGGGAGGGAGAGCTTCAAAAGGCCTTTGTGGAGCTACAGAAGGCAAAGGATATAGATCCAAACAACAAAGAGGTTCTGAATCTCCTGGGCCTTCTCTATTTTCAGTTTCAGGATTATGAGAATGCCATAAGTCATTTTAAAAAGGCTATATCCATAGATAAGAGATTTTCTGATGCCAGAAATAACCTCGGAACTGTCTATGCAAGTCAGAAGAGATGGAACGAGGCAATAGAGGAATTCACAAAGGCTGTGGAGAATCCCCTCTATCAGACACCTGAGGTGGCATTGACGAATCTTGGATTTGTCTATTATAGACTTAAAAGATACGATGAGGCAATCGAGACCTTTAAAAAGGCCTTATTGAGGAATCCCAATTTTATGAGGGCCTATCTTGGCCTGAGCCTCTCCTACAATAAAAAGGGAAGATATGGTGAGGCAGCCCATTATATGGATGAGGCATTGAAGAGAGACCCCCTTTATCGTGGAGACAGATTCATGGCAATCAAAGATATGGAGGAGAGACTTCTTAAGGCAAGTCCTGATGAGGCAGAGGACCTGAAGGATTATCTTGAGATACTGAGATATTAGTTTGGTGGCGAGGTAACAGTTGATCAATCACCTTGAACTTATAAGAGAGGCAGAGGAGGCCTTGAAGTTCTCAAGGCCCCTGTATTCAGGATACAGGGTTGGGGCTGCTGTGCTTGGTGAATCAGGAAGGATCTACAGGGGTTCTAATTTTGAAAACCCTTCCCTCATGATGAGCCTCTGTGCAGAGAAGCTGGCTATCCTTAAGGCCCTTTCTGAGGGAGAGGATAAGATAAAGGCAATAGCCATTGTCTCGGGAAGCGGAGATTACTGTTATCCCTGTGGCTCCTGCCGGCAGTTTATCTTTGAATTTGCACCAGAGGCATCTCTGTATCTTTCCAGTAAGAAGGGTATCAAGAGATATACTATCAGGGAGCTTCTTCCAGAGGCATTTACTACATCAGGCTGAAGATAGGCTGAGGGCAGTAGGCTGAAAAGAAAAAAACAATAATTCTGTCTTCTTTTTCTTCTTCAGCCTTCAGCCTTAAGCCTATCTTGGTGGCGAGGTAACAGTTAGTGTTTGAGCCAGGGACAACAACAGGCATAGGAAGCCTTCCTCATTATAATCCCTCTGAGGCTGTGCAATTTGTCCTGAGGGCCTTTGATATCCCCTTCTGGCCTCAACTTCCAAGAAGGTCAATACTTGAAGGGATGATATCCCAGTTTACTGAAGGCATGCCTCAGGTAAGGGTGGAGAGGGATGGAAGTGTAAGGGCCTACAGGAATTCAGAGGAGGAACTTCACAGATTTTATGAAAGCTATACAGAGACGACTACCCTTGCCATATCAGAGGATTATGCCATGGGGCTTCACGAGTTCTTGAGACAGACAAAAAAGAGGAGGTATAAATATCTTAAAGGACAGATAACAGGCCCTGTAACATTTACCCTTGGTATCAGGTCAGATGATGGAAATCCTGTTTATTTTGATGAAGAACTCCGGGAGATCAGCCTCATGGTTTTAAAGGCAAAGGCAAGATGGCAGATACAGGTAATGAAACCCCAGGCAGACAAGGTAGTTATCTTTATTGATGAACCCATATTGTCAGTGATAGGTGGAAGTGCCTATCTTTCTATAAATCCCTCAGAGGTTGAGAGGCTTCTCAGGGAGATGGTCTCTGCCATAAGCTCATCAGGTGCGATCCCCGGGATACATTGTTGTGGAAGGGCTGACTGGGATATGGTGATCCGCTCAGGAGTAAAAGTGCTCAGTTTTGATGCCTATGAACATTTTCAATCTATAATTGCCTCATCAGAGGCACTCAAGGGGTTTCTTGAAGGTGGAGGTTTTCTCGCCTGGGGAATTGTTCCTACCACAGAGGCAATCAATAAAGAGGATATGGATTCTCTTCTTAGAAAACTCAGATCAGATATGGATGACCTATCTAAATATATTCCAGAGACCTTTATAAAGAGGCAGATGATACTCACTCCTTCCTGTGGAATGGGTTCAAGGAGTGCAGAAGAGGCCCACAGGGTTATCCAGCTTCTTTGGAGGTTGAAGGAGGAAATCCTTTAATGGATAACCTTTGGTGGCGAGGTAACAGTAGGGGTCTATTTATTACCTTTGAGGGCCTTGAGGGATGTGGCAAGACCACACAGGCAAGACTCCTTTATGAATATCTCATTAAAAGGGGGAAGAGGGTTATCCTCACACAGGAACCGGGTGGAACCGAGATTGGAGCGAAGATCAGGGAGATACTCCTTGATAAAGATCAAGGAGAACTCCATCCCCTCACAGAACTCTTTCTTCTTAATGCTGGGAGGATCCAGCATTTAATAGAAAAGATAATACCAGGCCTAAAAGAGGGTTATATAGTCATCTGTGACAGGTTTATGGATTCCACCTTTGCCTATCAGGGTTATGGCAGGGGTATAGATAGGGAGATTATAAGAAGACTGGATGAGATATCGAGACAGGGGATAAGACCTCATATCACCTTTCTCATCGATATCTCTCCAGAAATCGGTCTGATGAGGCATTCAGGAAAGGAACTGGACAGGATTGAGAAGGAGTCAATAGATTTTCACAGGGCTGTGAGAGAGGGATATCTTGAACTTGCAAGGAATGAACCTGAGAGGATAAAGTTATTAAATGGAGAGAGGTCCATAGAGGAGATCCATGGAATTATCATCCAGTATATTACAGGGTTTATAGGCTGAAGATAGGCTGAAGGCTTAAGGCTGAAGGCTGAAGAAAAAAGACAGAATTAGTTCCGCTGTTTGTTTTTATCCTCTTCAGCCTATCGCCTTAAGCCTAATTTGGTGGCGAGGTAACAGTTAATGGCATTAAAAGATGTAATAGGCCAGGAGAATGCAAAGAGGATACTTTATGGTATGCTCAAGAAGGGCAGACTTCCCCACGCCTTACTCTTTACAGGGGAGCCGGGGGTGGGTAAATTATTTACTGCAAAGAACCTCATAAAGACATTGAACTGCCCAAAGAGAGAAGAAATTGATGCCTGTGACACCTGTAGGACCTGCAGACTGATAGATAATCTGAACTTTGCTGATCTCCTCTTTATAAGGCCTGAAGGTGGTCAGATAAAGATTGAGACGATAAGAAACCTCATTGAGTTTTTAAATATGAGTCCTTATGAGGCAAGGTTCAAGGGCGTTATAATTGACGAGGCAGAAAGGCTTAACCCAAGTGCTGCAAATGCCTTTCTGAAGACCCTTGAAGAGCCTTCTCAGGACTCCATCATAATCCTTATCACAGAAAAACCTGACATGATACCTGATACCATAAGATCCCGTTGCGTTACTCTCAGATTCACTCCATTAAGTGCCGAAGAGACAAAGGAGGTTTTAAAAAGGCACACCTCGCTTAGTGAGGAGGTAACAGTTGAATTTCTTCCTTTGATTTCCGGAAGACCCGGGATTATAATATCAGATACACTCAAGGAATACAGGGATTGTCTTAATTTATTAAACTCAACAGTTACCTCGCCACTAAGAGAAAAGCCAAATCACACAGGGAGACAGGTCTCAACTGTTACCTCCCCACTAAGCCGGGATAGTCTTTTAAAGATCCTCGATATCTCTCTCGTTCATCTCAGAGACAGACTCGTTGCCATCATCAATAGAGAGACTGGAAGCAACCATGCTATCTTCCTTCCCCAACTGTTATCTCACCACCAAGTTATTCCCCCTTCACCACCAATTCAGGTTATAATAGAAAATTACAAAAAGATTCTCGAACTCAAACAGCTCATGCAGTTTAATCTGAATCTGAAGATAACATGGAACTATCTTATAACGCTTCTTTCATCTTATTAGTGATGAAGTAACAGTATTGGGGGTCTCACAGGGGGAATGAATATTCCCCCTGTGTACCCCCAACAGTATTGGGGATTGGGTATAGATTATGAAGATTGTTAAGGTTAGATTTAAACCATGCGGGAGGCTCTACGATTTTGCCGTAGATGGAATAGAACTCCTGCCAGGTGATGAGGTTGTCGTTGAGACAGAGATGGGCCTTACCATAGGAAAGGTAATTCTCGGTCCTATGGAATGGGAGCCAACTGTTACCTCGCCACTAAGTGAAGTTGGCAGTGAAGAAAAGGTTACTGTTACCTCACCCCCAACTGTTACTTCGCCACTAAAAGAGGGTAAGGAGTTGAAAAAGGTCTTAAGAAAGGCCACTGAGGAAGACCTCAAACAGAGAGAAAAGAATAAAGAGCTTGAGAGGGAAGCCTATGAGTTCTGTCTCGAAAGAATCAGACATAGGAACCTTCCCATGAAACTCATCTCTACTGAGGCAATGCTTGATAGAAGGAGATTAATGTTCTACTTTACTGCCGATGGAAGAATTGATTTCAGGGAACTGGTTAGAGACCTTGCTGCCAAGTTCAAGACCAGAATAGAGATGAGACAGATCGGAGTAAGGGATGGTGCAAAGGCCCTGGGAGGGATAGGAGTCTGTGGATTGGAGATATGTTGCAGAAGTTTCCTCGTGAATTTTGCACCCATCTCAATAAAGATGGCAAAGAGACAGGATCTGGCCTTAAACCCTGGAAGGCTTTCGGGACTCTGTGGAAGGCTCATGTGTTGCCTCAGTTATGAGTATGAAGAGGGTATGGAGGAGACAGGAGATTATATGCTTATAGAAGATAGGGAGTAAATCAAGATGAGCAGGGAAGTCGAGACCTTTTATGTAACAACACCCATTTATTATGTAAATGATATTCCCCACATAGGCCATGCCTATACCACAGTGGCTGCGGATGTCCTTGCGAGATTCTGGAGACTTCTCGGCAAAAAGGTCTTCTTCCTCACTGGCACGGACGAACATGGACAGAAGGTCCAGAAGGCAGCCTCTGAAAGGGGACTTGAACCAAAGGCCCATGCTGATATTATGGTGAAGAATTTTCAGGCCCTCTGGAAGTCCATGAATATATCCAATGACGCCTTTATAAGGACAACAGATGAAGCTCATAAGAGGATTGTCCAGGAGCTCCTCAGTTATCTATGGGAAAAGGGGGAGATAGAGAAGAGGACATATAAAGGATGGTATTGTATTCCTGATGAAAAATTCTGGACCGAAAAGGAGCTGATAGACGGAAAGTGTCCTGACTGTGGAAGAGCAGTAGAGTATCTCTCAGAGAATAATTACTTCTTTCTCATGAGTAAGTATCAGGAGAGGCTGATCCAGTACATAGAGGAGAATCCTGATTATATACTCCCTGAAACAAGGAGGAATGAAGTCCTCAGTTTTCTCAAGACCAGGCCACTGAATGATCTATG
The DNA here is from genome assembly GCA_947085365.1 of uncultured Nitrospirota bacterium. Taxonomy (GTDB): domain Bacteria; phylum Nitrospirota; class Thermodesulfovibrionia; order Thermodesulfovibrionales; family CALJEL01; genus CALJEL01. Next base: position 5,606 of record CAMTWD010000120.1, read on the forward strand.
CATATCGAGACCGAAATCCCGCCTGAGCTGGGGGATAGAGCTTCCCTTTGACAGGGATTATGTCACCTATGTATGGTTTGATGCACTGGTAAACTATTATTCAGCCACAAGATATCTTGCACCTGAAGGATATGAGTGGTGGCCAGCAGATCATCACATAATTGGCAAGGATATACTGATAACCCATGCTGTCTACTGGTCAACTATGCTGATGGCTTTGGACCTTCCTCTTCCCAAGAACATCTTTGCCCATGGATGGTGGACTGTGGAGGGGAGAAAGATGTCCAAGTCACTGGGGAATGTGGTAAATCCAGAAGAGATAATAAAGGACTTTGGTGTTGATCCCTTCAGATACTTTCTCTTAAGAGAGGTACCCTTTGGTCTTGATGGAGATTTTTCAGAGAGAGCCCTCGTTCAGAGGATAAACATTGATCTTGCCAATGATCTGGGCAACCTCGTGCAGAGAACCATCTCCATGGTGGATAGATATTTTAATGGTGTAGTGCCTGCCACTGTTACCTCGCCACCAAATGGTGGCGAACTGAAAGATGAAAGGGATGAGGAGATAATATCCCATGCAGAAGGGATTCTTTCCTCAGTAAAGGAGGCCTTGAGTCTTCTCGCCTTTCACAGGGCACTTGATGCCATCTGGGGTCTTGTGGATCGATTGAACAAATACATAGATTCTACCCAGCCATGGAGTCTTGCAAAAAATAAGGAGGAGAAAAGGCTTGCCCGTGTCCTTTATAACTGTCTTGAAGGGATAAGGTTTATCGGCCTTTATATCTATCCCTTTATGCCGGAGACAGGAGAGAAGATTTATAATGCCTTAGGATATGAAGGTATAAAGAATATAACCCTCAGGGATTTTGTCTGGGGACAATTGTCACCTGGAACAACCCTGAAAAAGATACCTCAGCTATTTCCAAGAATACAGCGAGAGGTTTCGCCACCAACTGTTACTTCGCCACCAAGTAGTGCTGAAGAGTTACCTCGCCACCAGGCAGAGTTTATAAGCATAGAAGATTTCTCAAAGATTCAGCTAAGGGTTGGTAAGGTTATTGAGGCCGAAAGGGTAAAAGGTTCAAATAAACTGCTCAGATTGATTGTGGACACCGGAGACAGAAGGCGGCAGATCATTGCTGGCATAGGCAAGGCCTATTCCCCTGAGGAGCTTCTTGGCAAAAATATAGTGGTGGTTACCAATCTCAAACCAGCAAGACTGATGGGGCTCCTTTCCGAGGGGATGCTCCTTGCTGCCTCTGATGAAGAAGCCCTATCCATCCTGACAGTCGAGAGGGAGATAGCCCCAGGCGCAAAGATAAAGTAGAAAAACTTAATTAATCAGGCCGTAGTCTTTCAGAACCTTTCTCAGTTTTTCCTTGTTTGCCTCTGCCATCTCACAAAGAGGAAGTCGGAATTCTTCGCTGATCTTTCCCATCATGGCAAGGGCTGTCTTTACAGGTATGGGATTTGTCTCAATGAACATTGCATAATTTAATGGCTCAAGTCTGTAATGGAGTCTCCTTGCCTCGTGAATATCTCCTCTTAAGAAGGCATTGCACATCTCGGCCACATCCCTTGGTGTTACATTTGCTGTAACGGATATCACACCCTTACCACCGAGGCATAAAAGAGGGAAGGTGGTGAAGTCATCACCTGATAACACCGTGATCCTCTCTCCGCAGAGCCTTATGAGCTCACTCACCTGTTTCATATCACCTGTGGCCTCCTTTATGGCAACTATATTCTTTATCTCCGCAAGCCTTGCCACAGTCTGGGGAAGGAGGTTTACCCCTGTCCTTCCAGGGACATTATAAAGCACAAGTGGCAGCCCTGTGCTTTCAGCAACCTTTTTATAATGTCTGTAAAGCCCTTCCTGCGTGGGTTTATTGTAATAGGGTGTCACAAGGAGTGCTGCATCAGCCCCGAACTCTTCTGCCTTCTTTGTAATCATAATGGTCTCCTCTGTGGAGTTTGCACCTGTGCCAGCAATAACAGGGACCCGCTTTCTCACAACCTCTACTGTAAACTGTATCACCCTATAGTGTTCCTCATAATCAAGGGTTGCTGATTCTCCGGTAGTCCCACAGGGCACAATCCCATGAGTTCCCTCTTTTATGTGCCATTCAATGAGGTCTCCCAGTGACCTTTCATCTACCTTACCATTCTTAAATGGAGTGACTATAGCTACAATAGAACCCTGCAATTTCATAATTTACCTCCCTTAAATTAGGCTTAAGGCTGAAGGCTGAAGAAAAGAGACAAAGACAGGATTATTGTTTTTTCTTCAGCCTATCGCTTCAGCCTTCAGCCTATTTTAAGAAACCCTTTAAATAAATGTCAATAAATAGGCTTAAGGCTGAAGGCTGAAAAAAGAGACAAAGACAGGATTATTGTTTTTTCTCTTCAGCCTATCGCTTCAGCCTTCAGCCTGTTTATCGCCTATCGCCTTAAGCCTTCAGCCTATTTTTGGGCGAGTCTCTCCAATTCCTCAAGCGCCTTTTTCAACAGACCTTCCAATCTCTCCGTTTCTGAGGAGAGGTCTTTGAGTATCCTGCTTAGGTCGCCACTAAGGGGATTGAGATCCTCAATCCTTTTTGCCCAATCCATATAATTTCTGGCATGCTCCCTGTTATGTTCAATCCAGTGCTCAAGGAGTCTTTTCAGTCTCTCAAGTTCTTCCATATATGACCTCCATTAAGCCTTATCTACTGTTTCTCTTCATGCCTATGAAGAAAACAATGGGAGTGAAGGTGCCTGTGAAGCCTTTCTCCGTGATAGTGGAGATGTTCATGAATGAGATTAACCTTAAGGAGAAGCCTTTCATCTGACAGGATCTCCCCAGCCTCTCCTATCCTTTCTATCCTGTGGTCTTCTGAAAGGACCGCAACCCTTGCACCAAACTCATCAACGAGGCTCAGGTCATGGGTTGCAATTACTATCGTCTTTTTTGCCTCTGAACTCAGATAAAGAATCAACTCTATCAGACTGCATTGACTCCTCGGATCAAGACCTGAAGTGGGTTCATCAAGGAGAAGTATCTCCGGATTCATCGTGAGAACAGAGCCAATAGCAACCCTCTTCTTCTCACCTCCAGAAAGCCTGTAAGGAGGTCTATCCCTCAATGCCTTTATCTCGAGGAGATCCATAACCTGTTCAGCCCTGTATATTGCCTCATCCTTTGTAAGTCCGAGCTGAAGAGGTCCATAGATCAGTTCATCCAGAACCGTCTCAGAAAATAGCTGGACATCAGGGTCCTGAAAGAGAAAACCCACAGTGCTTCTGAAGACTTTGAGAAAATCCCTATCCTTTAATGTCCTTTCAGAAACCTCTTTCCCGTTTAAGAAGACCCTGCCCGAAGGAGGATAAAGCAGTCCTGCCATTATCTTAAGGAGCGTGGATTTTCCACTGCCATTTGCACCTATAATGGCGAACCTCTCAAAGGGTTTTATCTCAAGGGAGATATCCACCAGAGCCGGAATATTGCCCTCATAGGTATAGGAGATATTCTCAAGTCTCAACATTACCTCAAACCCATACCCCTTGCCTTCATAGCAGAGTTCATCTCTTCTGAGAGATGCTTGGTCTTTCTAAAAAGGAGGTGCATCCTTCCAGCAACCCAGTTTTCTATGATATCACGATCACTCCTGCCCATGTATCTTGCCCTCTTGGCAAGATAAAAGTCCTCCACAACCCTTGCAAAGAGTATGATGTACCTGTAGGAGAGCAAAAGTATCATAAGAAATGTCTCAGGTATCCTGAATCTCTTGAGTGCCTTTATGATCTCTTCAAAAGGGGTGTAGGTGATGAGGAGGAATGTGGTTGTGATCGCATTAAATACCCTGAGGGTAAGAAGGGCTGTTAGATTCAGTCCTTCGTAGGTAATCCCTATCTCTTGAGGTATATGATAAATCCAGAAATCCTTTGGTGAATCCAGTCTTAATAACCTTATTGCCAGTTCTCCCTTAACAAATAGATTAATTGAGGCGGGAAGGCTTAAGAAGAGGCCAAAGAATAATGTTAAAGGGAGAACCCTTCTGTAAAATCTCAAAGGATTCAACCAAGGGGGGCGAACTGTTACCTCGCCACTAAGCCCTGATACAAGGATAATCAAAAACAATCCAAGGGAGATCAAGCACTGGATCTTTACTTCATGTATCAGACTTATACTCACAAGAATCACAAAGGCAGTGAAGACCTTGAGCTCAGGTCTTAGCCCTCTCAGAAAGTGGTTATGAGAAAAGGTTCCCTCGCCACCCATGGTCATAAGCTCCTTTATCCAGACAACAGACCTGAGGGTCCTGTCTATGAAATCAGAACTGCCTCGCCACCTGATCATGCCTTTCAAACCCCTTACTCCAAAGCGTAGGCTGAAGGCTTCAGGGCATATACATCCTCTTTTGCGTGTTTCATGAAGTATCTCAATATGGCTACGGTAAGAATTCCCTCCACAATGCCGAACAATAGCATATGCTGGATTGCCATCACAGGGATTGCAATCTTCAGTGGATAAGGTGCATAGAGGGGTCTTCCTTCGGGATCATGGGCAATAAGGGGCTGGATACCCAGTACAAAGGCAGTAAGTATTGCACCTGCAGTCAACCCGAGATATCCTGCAAGAAATGCCCCTGTGTATATCCTTTTTGGGGTCATTTCCCGAATATTACCTCGCCACCCTGAGGTGATTATCTTAAATATTCCGTATGAGGCAAAGGGTATCACCACTCCAGCATTAAAGCAATTTGCACCAAGGGCAGTAATCCCGCCATCACCAAAGACCACTGCCTGTATGATGAGCACTGTGCTTATAGCAATCACTGCTGCCCATGGGCCAAGCAATAGGGCAATAATAGCACCACCCACAGCATGACCTGTGGTGCCTCCGGGTATGGGGATATTGAACATCTGTATAAGAAAAGAGAATGCCCCTGCCATTGCAAGATAGGGGATATGTCTTTCTGGAAAATCCCTTTTAATCCTCCTCAAGGCCAATGCCCAGAAGAGGACACTTGCTCCATAAAGGGGTATATAGGTTTGAGGGCTCAGATATCCGTCAGGTATATGCATGGTAACCTACTGAACTGTTACTTTGCCATCCACTTAAAATCTTACAGTTACCCCTGCCAGAAGGCTCAGATCCGTTTCAGCCCTATTGAGACCTCCCTTTATTCCTGCGCTCAGGTCAAGATCCTCACCGATAGAATAAACCACACCACCAAGTATAAAGGCTGGATGAGTATCTGAATCCTTCTCAGGGTTTCTCTCCATGCCTGTATTAAGGGCTATCTTCAGGTCTTCCCTGAGCTTGTATTCTCCTGCCAGAGAGATATGCCAGAGGTCAATCCTTTCGCCAAGTTTATTCTCATTCCTTATGTATCCTGCATTTAAAAAGAGTGTTATGGGCGAAGTAGCGATTGCCTTTTCCACGATCAAAAAGATCCTTCCTGTTATCTTTCCTGTGCCCAGTCTCTTTTCGTGGTCACCAACTGGAATACTGACCCCAGGCTTTAATGCCAGTTTCAGATTATCCCTTTCATAGAATCTGTATTTAAGGTCAACAGATATATCAGAGATACCATCATTTCTGACCGTCTCGCCGTTACTCTCCTTTAGAAACTGATAGGGAATCCCGATAGCTCCATCAAGGTTCTCAACAATGCCATAGGTAAGAGTAGTCCCGATGGTTGTCTCAGTTTTATCTCCTGACTCATCATGACCGTATTCTACATTAAACTCGAACTGGAATCTTCCCTTTCCCTGCGTGCCCGTATCATCTGTGATAAGGGGGTGATAGGCAAATACAGGGCTGGATATCAGAATGCCTGAGGTAATAGCTAAGATAAGGATCCATACTACACTTAGTGGCGAAGCCTTCCTATTTTTCATCACCAACCTCCATAACTAAAAAATAAAAAGCCACAAAGGCTTTTTTCTGACCTTCTTGGTCAACTTAAGCCTTCGTGGCTTAATATTCCTTGAACGTAGGTCTAAGGAGCTTCCTTTAAATTCAGGACATATTTAATTACCATAAAAGAAGAGACAAAATCAAGCCTCCCAACTGTTACCTCGCCACCAATTCCTTTAATAATTCACTTATCGTCTTCTTCTCCACTGGATGTATAAGTTCAGGTGCAATCTCTGAGAGGGGCTCAAGGACAAAGGTCCTATCCTTGATGTAAGGATGGGGTATTACAAGGTCTGGGTCTGAGATAACAAGGGAATCGTAGAATAAGATATCAAGATCTATCTTTCTTGGACCCCAAGGAATTCCTTCAGTCCTTCCCATCTCTCTTTCTATGGATTTCAGAATATTGAGCAGCTCTCTGGGAGAATGCTCTGTAAGTGCATGAACGACCATGTTTATAAACCTTGGCTGGTCCTTAAAACCCCATGGCTCGGTCTCGTAGAGGGATGACCTCTCCAGTATCCTGATGCCCTTTTCTTCCATTAACCCTATGGCATTGAGGCAGTTTTCTTCCCTTTTACCAAGATTTGAACCAATTCCTATATACACATGGTGAGGCATTTGTTATTAATTTTATAATATAGAAGGGTCTAAGCTTTTTCAAAGCTGTTATTTAGCCACTGAGGCAATGAATATCTATCTCATAGATGGCAGTTCCTATGTATACAGGGCCTACTTTGCAATAAGGGGGCTTTCCACCTCTAAGGGACTTCCCACAAATGCCATCTATGGCTTCACAAAGATGCTTCTTAAGATTCTCAATGAAAAACGGCCTGATAGAGTGGCCGTGGTCTTTGACAGACCTGAGCCTACAAGGAGGCACAGGGCCTTTGAGGAATATAAGGCACAGAGACCAAAGGCACCTGATGATCTTGTTATCCAGTTGCCCTATATCAGAAGGATTGTGAAGGCCTTTGGGATAAAGGTTATAGAGATACCAGGTTATGAGGCTGATGACATCCTTGCAGTGATGGCCTGTAAACTCGCAGATGCTGGAGCCATTGGTGGCGAGGTAACAGTTGTCTACATTGTAAGTGGAGATAAGGATCTCCTCCAGATAGTGGATGAGAGGATAAAGATGTTTGATCCCATGAAGAATATCCTTTACGATAGGGCAACTGTTCTGAGGCGTTATGGCCTGCCTCCTGAAAGGATCCCAGAACTTATGGCACTGACAGGAGACACCGTGGACAATATCCCTGGTATAAAAGGGATTGGGGAAAAGACTGCCCTTGAAATCCTGAAATTCGGAAGCCTTGAGGAGATTATAAAGAGACCTGAATTGATAAAAAAGGAGAAACTCAGGAAGGCGATAGAGGAGAACCTCGACTCTTTGAGATTGAGCTATGAGCTCGCAAAGATTGACAGGAATATCCCTATCTCTATCACAACAGAGGATTTACGCCAGGTAGAGCCATCATGGCAGGAGCTTCTTGAGATATTCAGGGAGTGTGAGTTCTCGAGTCTTCTCAAGCTCCTTCCTGTAACAGCAACTGTTACCTCGCCACTAAGTGAGGTGAAGACCGAGACCTTAAGGCCTGAGGACCTTATTTCCTTAAAGATAAATGATATCTTTGCCTTTGATCTTTTCTTTGAGAGAGATCTTTTAAAGGCAATAGCCCTTATTAGTGATGAGCTCACCTATTATATTCCTTTAAGGAGCAAGGAGGATATTCCATACATAAAGGCCCTCTTCGAGGATGAGAGAACAGTCAAGATAGGGCATGACCTTAAAAGGGAGATAGTAAATTTAAGACGCCACTCCATTAGTGGCGAGGTAATTAAGGGGAGACTTGAGGATGTCCAGATTGCCTCCTATTTATTGAATCCCCTGAGGCCAAATCACGATCTTGAGGATATAACAATTGAATATCTCGGGATTAAAAAGATGGGTATGGAAGAACGATGGATCTTCACTGTTACCTCGCCACTAAGTAATGACAACATTAAAGATTACATCTGCCAGAATGCCTGGTGTAAGCTCCAGTTATATAAGAAACTCAGCAAGAGGATAACTGAAGAGGGCCTTGATTTTGTCTATAACGAGATAGAGATGCCCCTTGTGAGGGTTCTTGCTGATATGGAGCTTACTGGTATAAAGATTGATATCCCGCTCCTTAAGAATCTCTCAAAAGAACTTTCAGAAGAGCTGGATGCCCTGAGAAAGAAGATATATCTTCTTGCTGGAGAGGAGTTCAATATAAATTCTCCAAAACAGCTATCATCCATACTATTTGAGAGGCTTGGCTTAAAGCCCAAAAAGAGGACAAAGAGGGGATATTCCACAGAATGGTCTATCCTTGAAGACCTTGCCAAGAAGCACGAACTCCCGAGAGAGATTATCAATTACAGGACACTCTTTAAACTGAAGAGTACCTATGTGGATGCCCTTCCATCACTGGTGAATCCCCACACCGGAAGACTTCATACAACCTTCAATCAGACGATTACAGCTACGGGAAGGCTATCAAGCAGTGAGCCCAATCTCCAGAATATACCTGCCAGGGGTGAGTGGGCAGAGCGGATAAGAGAGGCCTTTGTTGCTGAAGAGGGATTTGTTATGCTCTCAGCAGACTATTCCCAGATTGAGCTCAGGATCCTTGCCCACATGAGTGAGGACGAGGTGTTTCTTAAGGCCTTTCACGAAGACCTTGATATACATTCTGTGACAGCAAGTGAGCTCTTCGGTGTGGAACCTGACAGGATCGGCCCTGAAGAGAGGCGTGTGGCAAAGGTGGTAAATTTCGGTATCATATACGGAATGAGTTCCTTTGGCCTCAGCGAAACCCTTGGCATCGAAAGATCTGATGCCCAGGAATATATAGACCGTTTCTTTGCAAGGCATCCAGGTGTAAGGGAGTTTACTGCATCCCTGATACGAAGGGCAGAGGAAAAGGGTTATGCGGAAACACTCTTTGGAAGAAAGAGGCCGATTCCAGAGTTGAAAAGCAGAAACCCCAGTACAAGGTCTCTTGGAGAAAGACTTGCCATAAATTCTCCAATTCAGGGAACTGCCTCGGATATCATAAAACTTGCCATGATAAGGATATGGGATTTTCTGAAGAAAAATGGGCTCAGATCAAGGATACTCCTCCAGATTCACGATGAACTCCTTTTTGAGGTTCATGAAGAAGAGCTTTCCACAATAAAATCTGCTGTAAGGGATATTATGGAGAATGTGGTGAAACTGAAGGTCCCCCTTAAGGTAAATATCTCCCTCGGAAAAAACTGGGCAGAGGCTGGATAGGCGATTTACGGTAACGGTCATAGATTGTGATATAATTAAGGCTGAAGGAGGTTTTTATGACAAAGAAGGAGCTGATGGAAAAGAAGATCACGGAGCTCAGGTCAATGGCAAAGAAGCTCGGTCTTGTAGTTCCAAGGACTGCGAAGAAGGAAGAGGTGGCTTCACTAATAGTAAAAACCCTTAAACTCAAGGAGCTAAGGGCGAGAAAGAAAACTGTTACCTCGCCACCAAAGAAGAAAAGGGCTGTATCAAAAGGGAAGGCTGAAGAAAAGAGACAAAAACCAAGTGAGAAGCCCTCTGAGATAAGACCAGTGGCAGTCTTTGAGGAGAAATCGCCACTAAGTGTAGAACTGCCCCAGATAATTACCAGAGACATCCTTGGTATTGTGCCTGTGAGTCCAACTCTCTTTTATCTCTACTGGGAGATAAGCAGGGAGACAGCCCAGTTTCTCAGGGATTCCTATCTCAGTGGCGAAGTAACAGTACTTAGTGGCGAAGTAACAGTTGGTGGCGAAGTAACAGTTGGAGAGGGTAAATTTGTTATAAGGATCTATGACCTTACAGGAGGAAGGGAGGTATCTTCTGCACCTTATTTTGACCTGAGGGTCTTTCAAGAACAAGGTGGTTTCCATATAGACATGGGAAGAAGCGGGGAGTTTTATGCAGAGTTTGGTGTCTTTACACCAGAAGGAAGGTTCATCCCCTTTGTCAGGTCAAATATTGTGAGGCTTCCGAAAACCCCAGGGGTTGGTTTATTCCCAGAGGCTATCAGGATCTCCTTTCCCTCAGGTGTTTTGCACCCAACAAGTCTTTAAAGAGTCTTTTCATCTCCTTTATAAATTGAGAGGCCTCTTTACCTCTTAATCTTTTCAAAACCTCTTCATTTGTAAAGGTCTTTATCAATCCCTTCTTTTCCCTCTCAGGAAGGGTCACGAGGACTGGCCTGATCTCCCTGAGGAATTCCAGATAGTCGCCAAAGCCCTTTCCGTAAAGTCCCTCCAGCTCCTTTCTTATTACCTTTGCCATTGCAGGAGAGGCACCTGAGGTGGATATGGCAAGGATGAGTGGACCTCTTTTTACAACAGAGGGCACTATAAAATTACATAATTCAGGCTTATCCACCACATTTATAAGTCCTTTAAAATCCTCTGCTATCCTTTTGTGTAGCTCGGTAGAAGCTGTGGCAGCAATAACGAGAAAGGCCTTCTTAAGATCCCCTTTCCTGAATCTTCTCTGGAGGAGTCTTATCCTTCCCCTTTCATAAAGCCTCTTTATCCCTTCTGTCACTTCAGGGCTTATGACTGTTACATCAGCACCGGCCTTCAGGAGTGACCTCACCTTTCTCTCAGCAACCCTTCCACCACCAATTACAAGACAGGCCTTCCCACTGAGATTAATAAGGACGGGATAATAACGGGTCGCACAGGGGGAAACTTTGTTTCCCCCTGTGTACCCCAAACGATCATTCTGAGATTGCCTCACCTGTTATCTCGCCACCTACCGCCTTCAGCCTGTTTTTTGCCTTCACCGCCTCTTTTGCATCGGGAAACCTTGTTATTAATTCATTGTAAGTTAAAGAGGCCTTATCAAATTCTTTTAAATTAAGATAGGTCTTCCAGAGAAGATATAGCACCTCTGGCATAGCATTATAATCAGGAAAGTTTTTTATAAGACCCTCCAGCCTTCTTCTGGCTGCATTATAGGATCCCTTTTTATAGTAAAATTTTCCCACCATCAACTCATAGCCAGCCATCACATCCCTGCATTTTTCAATCTTTATATCAATAATCTCTTTATAAGGATTTCTTGGATAAAGCCTCTTCAATTTCTCAAACTCCTCGAGTGCCTTCTTTGCTGCACCGTATCCCCTCTCAGGACCTTTTATATCTTGAAAATATATCTGGGCAATCTGATACTGGGCATAGGGTGCGTAGGAATGGTCAGGAAATTCCCTGAGGAACTTTCTGTATTCTTCAATGGCGAGTTCTGGTTCTTCTTCCTTTATATAAGATTCTGCTATCTTGAGCTGGGCCTTCGGGGCATAGGTCATGGAGGTATCCCTATGCTTCACCTCTAAGAGGAGATTCCTTGCCTCCTGAAATTCTCTTCTGTCAATGAGTTTTTCTGCCCTCTTAAGCCATCCTTCAGGATCAAAGAGCTCTTCCTTCTTCTCTGTTGAGGCACATCCAAGACTAAGGATGATGAAGATCAGGAGGATTATACTCTTAGTCATGCATCTATTCTATCAGAGAGAGGAGAGATTCTTCAAATATCTCTTAAGGAACTCTTCAAGCCTGAATATCAACTCAAGTTCCTTTCCTTCGAGTTCCTGAAGAGAGGAGATCCTTTCAAGAGGGATGATGTTACGGATCTTGTCACAGATAAAGTTTACACAGAAGACATCCCTTGCAAGGAGTATACAGCCATCCTTTGAGAGAAAGTAACAGGAATTCTCAGGCCTTTCACTACAGGCAACTGTTACTTCGCCACCAATCATCTCACTTAACTTAGTGGCGAGGTAACAGTCGGGGGTACACAGCATGAGATTAATAAGGAGTAGCTCGGTGGAGTATCTGAGCTCTATACCTTTTCCGCAACAGTCTTTATCTTCTCTACCACACTCTGAACATATATCTGTGATACCAGAAAGTTTCCTCTCCCTTCTGGTGATAGTTATAAGTTTCTTTAATTCTTTAAGGGATAATACAAATTCCCTGTTCCTGAGGAGATCAGCACCGGCTTTCTCTTTAAATCTTATGGCCTGGTGGAGTCTTCTGGAGATTAAAGACATAGCATATATCTATGCTACATCTCCAACTGTTACTTCTCCACTACCGCTAATTATTATCACTTTGGTGGCGAGGTTACCCGGGCACCCAGATCCTGTCTTTTTCAATAATATGAACCACAGACCATTTCCTCTTTGCAAGTTCCTTAGATATCCATCGCCTGTGGCATTTCCATGGAAACCTTTCTGCACATACTATGACTGAAGTGGCCTTCTCTATTATCTCAACAAGTTGATCCATTGCAGATCTGAACTCCTCTGTCTTAGTGTATTCTACATAACCACCAGCCCTGTAGCCACCAAGACCCTCTCCCATAAAATAATACCTTATCCCTGCCTTATTCAGAAGGTCTTCAAAATTATGGCTCGAAAAATGGGGGAGCTTGCTTCTGGGAAATCTCCTCACATCAATAACAATGCTTATATTATAGGCATGGAGTATTTCAATAAAATCCTCTTCAGATCTTCTGTTAGTTCCGAGGGTATATACCGTCTTTGTCAACTCTCACCTCGACACCAAAGTTGGGCTAATTTATCTAAAATAATGCTAAAATTATAACACAACCACTTTTAGTGGCGAGGTAACAGTTTGAAGGTAGTGAAGGAGGCTTTGACCTGAGGTTATGGAGAGGTTATTGAGGGAATTGCCATCAGTGGACAGCCTCTTGAAGAGCAAAGAGGGTGAGGAATGGCTTGAGAATTATCCCAGGAGGCTCGTCCTGAAGGTAATAAGGGAGACCATTGATTTTATAAGAGAGGAGATCAGGAAAGGTCTTCTTAAGGATATCCCGGATATAAAAGGTTATCTTGTGGAGGAAATCAGGAAAGGACTCGAAAAGGCCTCTAAGTTCAGCCTCAGGTCTGTGATAAATGCCACAGGTGTGGTGATACATACAAATCTCGGAAGGTCAATCCTTCCTACAAAGGCAACCCTCAATCTCCTTGAGATTGCCATGTCCTATTCGAATCTCGAATATGACCTTCAAGAGGGAAAAAGGGGTAAGAGGTATGTCCATGTGGTGCATCTCCTGAAGGAGGTTACCGGTGCAGAAGATGCCTTTGTGGTAAACAATAATGCCGGAGCAGTATTCATTACCTTAAATACCCTCGCCTTCCAGAAGGAGGTGATAGTCTCAAGGGGAGAGCTTGTGGAGATAGGTGGTTCCTTCAGGATGCCTGATGTGATGAGAATGAGCGGTGCAATCCTCAAAGAGGTAGGCACAACGAATAAGACCCATCTCTATGACTATGAAAGGGCAATAAATGAAAAGACAGCCCTGATATTGAAGGTCCACAGGTCAAATTTCAAGATCTCAGGATTTGTTGAGGAGGTCTCTCAAGAGGAGCTCGTGGAACTTGGCAGGAAATATAATATCCCTGTGGTATTTGACCTCGGAAGCGGATGCCTCATTGACCTGAAGAGATACGGAATTCCTGATGAACCCACTGTTCAGGAGGTATTGAAGACAGGTGTGGATATCGTGACATTCAGTGGAGACAAACTCCTTGGAGGGCCTCAGGCTGGAATTATACTTGGTAAGAAATCCCTCATCGAGATGATAAGAAGGTCTCCCCTTGCAAGGGTCCTCAGGGTTGACAAATTCACCCTGGCAGGTCTTGAGGCAATCCTTTATGAATATCTTGATGAAAAGAGGGCAATAGAGAATATCCCCACCTTGAGGATGCTCCTTGAGAGTCCTGAGGAGATAAAGAAGAGGGCTCAGTATATCCTGAAGAGACTCAAAGGACTAAAGGAGCTGAGGGCAAAGGCAGTCTTTAATATTGAAGAAGACTATTCAAGGGCTGGGGGAGGAGCACTTCCTGAGGTGAATCTCAAGACCTATGGTGTGGCTATTAAACCACTGGAGATATCCTGTAATAAACTTGAGGAAAGGCTAAGATGGGGTGATCCTCCTGTAATTGCAAGGATCCTTGATGACAGGGTCTTTCTTGATGCCAGGACGATTCAGAAGAGTGAGATAGAGGATTTAGTAAAGGTCCTTAGAGGAGCACTCTGATGTTTCTCTTCCTTTTTCTCTTCTTTTCCATCTATGGAGGGATGCATCTCTATTTATTCATTAAGTTGAGAACCTATCTCTCCCTCTCCACAGACCTATCCATAATAGCTGGCACCTTTATGGTATTCATGACCTTCTCACCTCTCCTTATAAGGCTCTCTGAAAGGTCAGGCATGGAAGGGATTGCCGTTGTCTTTTCCTGGACAGGTTATATATGGATGGCGATGATCTTCCTGTTTTTTTCCTTTTCACTGGCAATGGATATTGCAGGCCTCCTCTTGAAGGGGTGTATTTCCTTATTTGGTGGCAAACTAACTGTTACCTCGCCACTAAGCACAATAGCAAAGAATTACGGTTATGCCAGCTTTCTCGCCTCTGTAGGCATGGCTATAGTCCTTACAGTCTATGGATATTTTGAGGCCCTCAATATAAGGGTTGAGAGGATCGAGATAAGAACAGATAAGGTTAAAAGGGATGTGAGGATTGTCCAGATATCCGATCTCCATACAGGACTTATCGTAAGGGGAGAAAGGCTTAAGAGGATTCTTGATAAGGTAAGGTTAAGTAATCCCCACATAATTGTCTCAACAGGAGACCTCGTGGATGGACAGATAGACAGCCTCGAAGGGCTCTCGGAATATTTCAGGGAGATCAATCCCCCTCATGGCATGTTTGCTGTTACAGGAAATCATGAATTCTATGCAGGACTTTCAGAGGCCCTGAGATTTACTGAAATGGCAGGTTTCACTGTCCTGAGGGGAGAGGCAGTTTATATACCCGACCTTAATATAAGCATTGCAGGAGTGGACGACCCTGCGGGCAGAAGATATGGGCTCACAAAGGGTCTCGAGGAGGAATCACTCCTCAGGGGTCTCAAACCCGATAGCTTCAGAATCCTTTTAAAGCATAGACCAATTATAAATGAAGGGTCTCGAGGTCTTTTTGACCTCCAGTTATCCGGTCATACCCATAAAGGACAGATCTTCCCCTTCAGCATCCTCACTGCCCTTTATTATCCAAAGGACTCAGGCTGTCTTAATGACCTCCCCAAAAAAATGCAAGATTCTTCTTGTGGCGAGGTAACAGTTGGTAGGGAGCAGTGCTGTTATCTCTATGTAAGTAGGGGCTCAGGAACATGGGGACCACCTGTAAGGGTCTTTGCTCCACCAGAGGTAACGGTGATTGATATCATAAAGATGCCGTCCAAAAATTAGGCTGAAGGCGTTAGATAGGCTTAAGGCTTTAGGCTGAAGGCTGAAGAAAAGAGAGAAAGATGGTGAGCCGTGGAGGATTCGAACCTCCGACCCGCTGATTAAGAGTCAGCTGCTCTACCTGCTGAGCTAACGGCCCACACTATATAGTAAAACAGAAAAATCCTCCCTTCGTCAACCACATGAGATAGGCTAAAGGCTGAAGAAAAGAGAAAGAAGACAGAAATTATTTCCTCTTTTTTGTCTTTAACTTCAGCCTATCGCCTTCAGCCTAATTATTGCCTACCGCCTTCAGCCTTCAGCC
>CAMTWD010000121.1:0-4646 GCA_947085365.1 uncultured Nitrospirota bacterium
ATTCTATTATCTCCGTCACAACTCCAGCACCTACTGTCCTTCCACCTTCCCTTATGGCAAACCTCAGCTCCTTCTCAAGGGCTATGGGTGCTATAAGCTCTACCGTAAGGTTTACATTGTCCCCAGGCATCACCATCTCCACACCCTCAGGCAGCCTCACCACCCCAGTTACATCTGTCGTCCTGAAGTAAAACTGAGGCCTGTATCCATTGAAAAAGGGTGTATGCCTTCCACCCTCCTCCTTCGTCAAAACATATACCTCCGCCTTGAATTTCGTATGCGGTGTTATAGACCCAGGTTTCGCAAGCACCATCCCACGCTCCACCTCGTCCTTGCCTATCCCCCTCAGCAATACCCCTATGTTGTCTCCTGCCCTACCCTCATCAAGTACCTTCCTGAACATCTCAACCCCAGTGGCAACCGTCTTCCTCGTCTCCCTAAGCCCCACTATCTCTACCTCCTCACCCACCTTTATCACCCCACGCTCTACCCTGCCTGTCACCACTGTCCCACGCCCAGATATGCTAAAGACATCCTCTATCGGCATCAAAAAGGGCTTGTCTATTGCCCTCTCAGGTACTGGTATGTATTCATCCACTGCATTCATAAGCTCCAGTATGCTCTTGTACTCAGGAGCATTAGGATCATTACTCTGGCTCTCTAAGGCCTTCAAGGCACTGCCCCTTATCACAGGTACCTTGTCACCAGGAAATCCATACTTGCTCAGTAGCTCCCTCACCTCAAGCTCCACAAGATCCAGTAGCTCAGGATCATCCACCATGTCTACCTTGTTCATGTATACCACTATGTAGGGAACACCTACCTGCCTCGCAAGCAGTATGTGCTCCCTCGTCTGAGGCATCGGCCCATCAGCAGCACTCACTACAAGTATCGCCCCATCCATCTGCGCTGCCCCAGTTATCATGTTCTTTATATAGTCAGCATGACCAGGACAGTCTACATGGGCATAGTGCCTCTTGTCCGTCTCATACTCCACATGCGCAGTGTTTATCGTTATCCCCCTCGCCTTCTCCTCAGGTGCATTGTCTATGCTGTCATAAGACCTGAATTGCGCCTTCCCTAACATGGAAAGTACCTTCGTTATCGCTGATGTCAATGTCGTCTTCCCATGGTCCACATGCCCTATCGTCCCTATGTTTACATGAGGCTTCGTCCTCTCAAACTTGGGCTTCGCCATAAGTCCTCCTTAAGTCTTTTAAGGTAAAATTAAGCATCCTTCAATGTTACTTTGCCACTAAGCTCAGTGGCGAGGCAACAGTTAAGGATTATTATCTTAACTATTTCCCACTAACTTTTGCAATAATCTCCTCAGATATATTCTTGGGGACCTCCTCGTATCTTTCAAACTGCATGGTATAATTTCCCCTTCCCTGAGTCATTGACCTCAGGTCAGTGGCGTATCCAAACATCTCTGCCAGTGGAACAAGGGCCCTGATAACCTGTGTATTTCCCCTCTTCTCCATAGCCTGTATCTTACCCCTTCTGGAGTTTAGATCTCCAATAACATCACCCATATATTCCTCAGGTGTAATTACCTCCACATTCATTATCGGCTCCAGAAGCACTGGTGATGCCTTCTTTAATGCCTCCTTAAGTGCCATGGAGGCTGCTATTTTAAAGGCTATCTCAGAGGAGTCCACCTCATGATAGGAACCATCATAGAGGGTAACCCTCACATCCACAACAGGATAACCTGCAAGAACTCCTGTATCCAGTGCCTCCCTCACACCTTTTTCAACAGCAGGGATATATTCCTTTGGTATAACACCACCTACAATCTTATTTACAAACTCAAAACCCTTTCCTTTACCCAGTGGCTCAACCTCAAGAAAGACATGTCCGTATTGTCCCCTTCCACCAGTCTGCCTTATAAACTTACCCTCTGCCTTGGAAGAGGAACGAATCGTCTCCCTGTAGGCCACCTGGGGTCTACCTACATTTGCTCCAACCTTGAATTCCCTCATCAACCTGTCCACTATAATCTCAAGATGAAGTTCGCCCATTCCAGAGATTATTGTCTGACCAGTCTCCTCATTAAAGGAAACCCTGAAGGAGGGGTCTTCCTGGGCAAGCTTCTGAAGGGCAAGGGATAACTTCTCCTGATCAGCCTTTGTCTTTGGTTCAATGGCCACAGAGATAACAGGCTCTGGAAATTCTATTGATTCAAGGATAATCGGTGCATCTTCATCACAGAGGGTATCTCCCGTTAATGTATTTTTAAGACCCACAATAGCTCCTATATCACCTGCTCTAAGCTCCTTTATTTCTTCACGCTGATTGGCATGCATCCTGAGAAGTCTTCCAACCCTCTCTTTGGAATTCTTATTGACATTATATACATAAGAACCTGCTGAAAGAACACCTGAATAGACCCTCACATAGGTAAGATGTCCCACAAATGGGTCAGTCATTATCTTAAATGCCAGGGCAGAAAAAGGCTCATCATCTGAGGCTTTTCTTATTATCTCCTCCTGAGTTCTTGGATCAATTCCCTTAACAGGTGGTATGTCAAGAGGTGAAGGAAGGTAATCCACAATAGCATCAAGAAGCATCTGGACACCCTTATTCTTAAAGGCAGAACCGCAGAGCACAGGTGTGATCTTCATCTGGATCGTTCCCACTCTGAGTGCCCTTTTAATCTCCTCTTGAGTAATGGGTTCGCCGGAGAGATATTTCTCCATTATATTTTCATCAATATCTGCAAGGGCCTCTATAAGTTTCTCCCTGTATTCCTGGGCCTTATCAAGATATTCAAGAGGAATATCTGCCTCCTCAAACTTTGCACCCAGTGTATCGGAGTCAAATAAATAGACCTTCATCTTGATAAGGTCAATTGGTCCTTTGAAGGCATCTTCACTTCCATAAGGTATCTGCACAGGCACTGGGTTAGCACCAAGTTTATCAATCATCGACTGGACAGACATATAAAAGTCTGCTCCTACCCTATCCATTTTATTCATGAAGGCTATCCTTGGGACTCCGTATTTATTCGCCTGTCTCCAAACTGTCTCTGACTGAGGCTCTACCCCATTGACAGCATCAAAAACAGCAATAGCCCCATCAAGAACCCTCAAGGAACGCTCAACCTCGATCGTAAAATCCACATGACCTGGTGTGTCTATTATATTTATCCTGTGATCCCGCCAGAAGCATGTGGTAGCTGCTGCGGTAATCGTTATACCCCTCTCCTGCTCCTGAGGCATCCAGTCCATAACCGCAGTCCCCTCATGAACCTCGCCTATCTTATATGTGACGCCAGTATAGTAGAGTATGCGCTCGGTAGTTGTAGTCTTGCCGGCATCAATATGAGCCATAATACCAATATTTCTTATCCTTTCTAAGGGAATCCTCAAAGTCATCTCTCCTTTCTGTTACCTCACCGCTTTTAAGTGTTAACAGAAGTGTTACCTTGGCACTAAGACTGTGGTTTACCACCTGTAATGGGCAAAGGCCCTGTTTGCCTCTGCCATCTTGTGGGTCTCCTCCTTTTTCTTTATGGCACCACCTGTATTATTGTAGGCATCAAGGATTTATCCAGCTATGCGTTCTGCTGCTGTCTTCTCCGGTCTCTTCTTTGCAAATTCCTTTATCCATCTCAGTGCAAGGGCAATCCTTCTCTGAGGCCTCACCTCCATAGGAACCTGATAGGTAGCACCACCTACCCTCCTTGGCCTTACCTCAAGGACGGGTTTGACATTCTCCACAGCCTGTTTGAAGACCTTAAGAGGGTCATTCCCAGTCCTTTCCTTTATTATCTCAAAGGCACCATAACATATCTTTTCAGCTATAGACTTCTTTCCATCCCTCATGATCACATTTATAAATTTACTGACAAGTTTATTGTTGTATTTCGGATCTGGAAGTATTTCTCTCCTTTGCACTACCCTTCTTCTTGGCATATCCTACACCTCACTTAGGCCTCTTCGTGCCATACTTAGACCTGCCCTGTCTTCTATCATTAACACCAGCAGCATCAAGGGCACCCCTTATAATGTGGTATCTAACACCTGGCAGGTCCTTCACCCTTCCACCCCTGATAAGAACAATGGAATGCTCCTGAAGGTTGTGACCCACACCAGGTATATAGGCGGTAACCTCCATTCCATTTGTGAGCCTGACCCTTGCAACCTTTCTCAAAGCAGAATTGGGCTTCTTTGGGGTTGTGGTATATACCCTTATGCACACACCCCTCTTTTGAGGACAACCCGTCAAAGCCGGGCTCTTTGTCCTCTTCTGAACCCTCTTTCTTCCCTCTCTTACAAGCTGAGCTATTGTAGGCACAACAGCCTCCCAAAAATTCCGGGCCTTAGCCCTCTTTTTAATTTTTGGCAAATCTCCCAGAGATATTCCGGAGAGACCTTTTGATCAATCCTTCCATCATTCAGCAGAGCCGATGACTCTGCCTTATCGGAAAGACTTATAAGCTTACCAGACTTTTTAAAATTTGTCAACCCCACGCATTAGATTGTTGTTACTATTTTAATATGTCACAGTTAATTACTAATTTGAAATGTCACATTTGGTAAATATATTCTCCTGTAGAGGAGAAAAACTCTACAGGAGGGTATGGAAGGATGAAGAGAGCATGTATTAGGGAGGTTGAATTGAAGAGGTATGTATTGTTA
>CAMTWD010000122.1:0-5700 GCA_947085365.1 uncultured Nitrospirota bacterium
CTCTGGGTTAGCCTTTCTGAGTTCTGTGTATTTGGGATATAATACATTTAGCTTCATGGGCTTCCTCCTTTCTCTTTGCTAAAAAGTTTTAAAGTATATTCTAAGGGAGGAAGCCCGCTAAGGTTAATTATCTTTTTTAGTATCTCTTTTGCTCCTTTTTCATTCTCTGGAACAAAAGGTTTTATAAATCTTTTATTCCATGGTCTATTCTTACCCTGGATACTATGTCCTAACCCGAAAGAGATCATCAATTGACAGTATAAGGTTTAAATATGTATGCTAATTAGTGAGGCAAGAATTAAGGGGTGACGATAGTGAGGAGTATCCAGACAGTTGTTATCCTTCCCATTCTTATATTAATATCTCTTTCTCTTATCCTCGTAATAATCGTTACGGATCAGATTTCTAAGAGATTTGAAGAGGAATATGCATCCCAAAGACTTCAGGGAGAGATTGTAAAGCTTGAATCAATTGTAGAAGATGGGGATAACAAGACTATACAGGATATATCGGTCAAGGATTTTGAAATCCCCACTGTTACTTCGCCACCTTTTGCCATTGCTGTTATAAAAGATCAAAGAGATCCCAAAATCTTTGGTTCTATAGATGAGGAGACATTTAAAGAGATAAATCGATTGAAGATACCTGATAATTCTCTAAAAAGGGTCACTCTAAAAAGAGGGAACGAGTCAATCACATATTATCTGATGAAAAAAGAACTAAAGGATGTCCTGATCTTTGTTTTAATTGATAGAAGGAAGATACCAGGATTGAAGTCCCTCTCCCTCATGAGAGAGGCTGTAATTGGTGGTGGTCTTTTTATAGCCTTCATTACATTATTAATCCTGAGGTCAAACCTCTTAAGACCCATAAGGCTTCTTACAAGTGACCTGAAAAAGGGCGTATCTTTGAGGGAGACAGGGATTAAAGAACTTGATCAACTTGGAAGAACGATTAACGCTATTATGGAGAGGCTTGAGGAAAGGTCTGAGCTCTATATAATGCTCCACAAGATTGCCATAGAACTGAACACCACAGAAGAGCTTAGAAATATCTTAAAAAACATCCTCGAATATTCAAAGGAGATACTTCAGGCAGAATATGCTGCCCTTGCCATATACGACGAGAGTGGAAGGTTTTCTGACCTGATTGTCTCAGGTGTTAAGGAGGCCCCAGCAATAATGCCAGAAGGAAAGGGTATTCTCAAATTCATGCAACTAAGCCTTACACCGGTAAGGATAAGTGACATAAAAGAACATCCTGCCTTTTCAGGCACCCTTCCAGAGTGGCATCCTGAGATAAAAGGTTTCCTTGGCTATCCCATATATTCAAAAGAGGGCAGACCACTGGGTGCCCTTTATTTTGCAAATAAGAAGACAGGACTTAGTGGCGAGGTAACAGTTGATTTCACTCAGGAAGATGAGGTCATTTTGAAGGCAATAAGTTCTGACCTTGCCGTTGCCCTCACAAGGGAATATACCTTAGAAGAGCTGAGGAGATTTAAGAGGATTATTGAGAGTGCCTTTGATGTGATTGTAATAACTGATAGAGAGGGGAATATCGTCTATGTGAACAAGGCCTTTGAGGAAGTTACCGGTTATTCAAGGTCTGAGGCCCTTGGCAAAAATCCGAGGATTCTTAAAAGTGGATTCCATCAACAGGAATTCTACCAGCACCTCTGGCAGACTATCTTAAGTGGGAGATCCTGGAAGGGAGAATTTGTTAACAGGAAAAAGACTGGAGAGATCTATCATTCAGCAGCAAGTATCTTCCCACTGTTTGATAGCTCAGGGAATATAACCCATTTTGTCTCGATCCAGAGGGATATTACAGAGGAGAAGAAGCTTTACGAACAGCTCCTCAGGGCACAGAAGATGGAGGCAATTGGAACCCTGGCAGGCGGAATAGCCCATGACTTTAACAACATCCTCACCAGTGTCCTTGGTTATGCGGAATTACTTAAAGAGGCACTCTCAGATAACCCAACCCTTTTCAGATACGCTGAGATCATAGAAAAATCAGCAAACAGGGGAGCGGATCTTGCCAAAAAGATACTTACTGTTACGAGAAAGGAGCATGCAGAGTTCAAGGCAGTAAATCTCAATAATATAATCATGGAGACAGTGGAGATCCTGAAAAAGACCATACCAAAGGAGATAGAACTGGAGGTAAAACTGAGGAGGGATCTTCCAACCATCAGGGCAGATGCCTCACAGATGAGTCAGGTAATAATGAACCTTGCTATAAATGCAAGAGACGCCATGCCTGAAGGAGGAAGGCTTTTCATAGGGACAGAACTGGTGGGAAGTGAAAACGGTGCAGCCAATGGCCTCTCTCCAAAGAATGGTGTAAATTTCGTAAGGCTAACGGTAGAGGATACAGGCTCTGGGATACCACAGGAACTCCAGAGCAAGATATTTGATCCCTTCTTTACCACAAAGGAACCAGGGAAGGGAACAGGTCTCGGTCTTTATATAGTTCATTCAATTGTGACCAATCACGGAGGCTACATAAATCTCTACAGTGAACCAGGCAGAGGGACGAGATTTAATATCTATCTTCCCGTTTATGTATTCAGAGATGACGAGTCAAAAGGTGATGATCTTGTTGAGGAAAAGATAACAGGGACAGTCCTTGTTATTGACGATGAACCCTATCTCTGTGAGCTTTATAAGGACATTCTAACTAAGGAAGGATTCCGTGTATTTACAGCCACTACTCCAGCTGAGGGTATAAAGATATTTAAGGAGAACAGGATAGACCTTGTTGTCCTCGACCTCATTATGCCGAAGATGAGTGGAAGAGAGGTCTTCCAGATCCTGAGGGAGTTGAATAAGGAGTCAGATATAATACTTTCCTCTGGATACAGTGCGGATCTCTACTCTGACATAAAGAGGATGATGGAAGGAGGGGCAAAGGCCTTTCTCCAGAAGCCTGTATCTCCCAGAACCCTTGTCCTGACTATAAAGAGGATCTTAAAAGAAAGAGAGGGATAACCCTTTAGTGGCGAGGTAACAGTTGGTGGTGAGGTAACAGTGAGAGGTTATCTATTCAGAAGGAGAAGATATCCCCTTATATTCGTTCTCCTATTCATTATTATCAGCCTTCAGTATATCTTAAGAGATAGAGCAGGGGATTCACAAAGGGGCGAGATAAGAGGTGATAAGGCCATTGTGGTGGCAGTCCATGATGGTGATACCGTTACCCTCAAGATAGGCGATCAGAAGGGTTGGTGGCGAGGTAAGAGTGGTGAGGCAACAGTCAGGGCAAGGCTTATAGGAATAGATGCACCAGAGATGGGACAGCTACCATGGGGAAAGAAGGCAAAGGAGCATCTTGAAAGACTGATTAAAAAAGGTGGTGGCGAGGTAACAGTTGTGAGGATTGAGACGGACATTCAAAGATTTGACAAATACAACAGATGGCTTGTTTACCTATTTACAGAGGACGGAAGATTTATAAATGAAGAGATGCTTCGTGATGGATACGCAGTGCTCTTAACCATCCCTCCAAATGTAAAATATGTGGATAGACTTGTAGAGGCTCAAAGGATGGCAAAGGCTCAAAGGTTGGGGATCTGGGGTAAAGGGGGTCTTAAGGAGATGCCCATTGAATATAAAGAGAAGCATAGATAGGGCGGACTTGGAACTGTTGGGGTACACAGGGGGAAACTGTGTTTCCCCCTGTGAGACCCCCAACTGTTACCTCGCCACCAAATTAGGCTGAAGGCTGAAGGCTTTAGGCTGAAGTTAAAAGACAAAAGAGAGGAAAGTTGGTTTCTTTTTCTTCAGCCTTAAGCCTAAGAAGGAGCTTCAGCCTTCAGCCTTAAGCCTAAGAAGGAGGCGTTATGCTTAAGATCAATTACTCCTTTATGATGAAAGATTTCCTTTCTGACCGGGGTTTAAGCCCTCAAGATATTGAGGGCCTTGAGTCTCAGGTAAAAAGGGCTCACGAGAGGATAAAGAAGAGGGAATTTCCCGAGCTTGAATTCCTTGATCTACCTTTTCAGGATACAGAGGAGATAGAAAGGATTGCAGGATGGATAAGAGAGAAGGCAAGATATTTTGTGATCCTCGGGATTGGTGGATCAGCCCTGGGGCCAAAGGTCATCCTTGATACCCTCTGCAAAACTAATGAACCCCATGTATTCATCTACGACAATGTTGATCCAAGGACTATTGAGAAGATATTAAGACATGTAAGACCCGAGGAGACCGTCGTTAATGTAATAACCAAGTCAGGCACAACTGTTGAGACCGTGGCGGGATTCATGATAATGTGGGAGGCCTTTAAAAAAGCAGGCCTTGAGCCTCAGGAACACTTCGTAATTACCACTGATCCAGAAAAAGGGCCATTAAGGAGGATCTCTCAGGAATACGGACTGAAGAGCCTCTCTATTCCGCAGGGTGTGGTGGGAAGATACTCTGTGCTGAGCCCGGTGGGGCTTCTTCTTGCCTCTGTAATTGGTGCAGACTGTAAGGGGCTTCTGGAGGGTGCGGCAGAGATTATGAAAGACTGTTCAAGGGAGTCCGTAAAGGAAAACCCTGCCTATCTTTTTGGCAGCCTTCTTTACCTTATGGACATAAGATTCTCCAGAAGGATTAATATCCTCATGCCCTATGCTGACTCGCTAAGGTCCTTTTCTGAATGGTTCTCTCAGCTATGGGCAGAAAGCCTCGGGAAGGAAGGCAGAGGCCTCATGCCCTATCCATCCATAGGTGCAACGGACCAGCACTCCCAGCTTCAGCTCTGGATAGAAGGTCCTGATGATAAGGTAGTGATATTTTTAAGGATAGAGGATTATGGTGTAGATATAGAGATTCCCCACATATTTAGTGAAATTAAAGAGTTCTCTTTTCTTTCAGGCCATACCCTTTCAGAACTTATCAAGGCTGAACAGGAAGCAACCTCCATAAGCCTTATGAAGGCAAAAAGACCCAGCATGACAATAACAGTTCCTGCAATAGATGCCTTTTATCTGGGAGGTCTCTTTCAATTCTTCGAGATTGCCACGGCCTTTACAGGGATGCTTTATGGAATAAATCCCTTTAATCAGCCTGCTGTTGAGGAAGGAAAGATATTTACACAGGCAATGATGGGCAGAGCAGGGCTGGAGGAGAAATTAGAAGAGGTTTTAAGTCTGAGACAGAAGATAGGGTTATACAGTGTAGTGAAGTAAGAAGTTTCGGAGGAGAGATAACGGGTTGAAGGGGAAATGCCGGGGTGCACAGGGGGAAACTTAGTTTCCCCCTGTGAGATCCTAAGATATTTTAGTTACTGAGACTCACAGCAGAGGCGTCTCATCCTCTTTTTTCCCGTAGGAGAAACAGAGAGGACAACCTCTACCTTCTTGCCACAGTTGCTGCAATACTGAACCTGCTTTTTTGCCTCAAGCCTTGCTGCCACATCTGTCTTTGACTTCTCCTTAGCCACAAAGATCCCTCCTTTCTTTTAAAAAGTAGAATAAATTGGTGAATTAACAGCCCTGAATTCTCTTAAGAAGAGGAATTCACAAAAGGAATTTTATTAATATAAAAAATTTTTGTCTTTCAGGTCAATATCTCGCATTAGATCATAAAAAATGTCCCCGAATCACCTCTGGTTAGATCAAAATTACTGTCCCTTAGTAAATATTACCGAGAGATAGAAATTTCCCAATAGTCCCCTCTCCCTTGATGGTCCCCTCACCCTCGCCCTCTC
>CAMTWD010000123.1:0-19366 GCA_947085365.1 uncultured Nitrospirota bacterium
AGGTCTCCCTGAAGGGTCCTGGTAGACTACCAGGTTGATAGGCTGGAGGTGTAAGCACCGTAAGGTGTTGAGCCGACCAGTACTAATCACCCGTTCGACTTGACCTCTCCAGGTTGTCAATTTGATTTTTATCGCAGTAATTGTTTAAAATATTTAGTCTCTGCGGTGGCGATACCGGAGGGGAAACACCCGTTCCCATCCCGAACACGGAAGTTAAGCCCTCCAGGGCCGATGATACTATGACCGGCGAGGTCATGGGAAAGTAGGTCGCCGCCGCATTTAATCTTTTGGCGGTTTTATTCCAAAATCCTCGACAGTCAAGATACTCCAGAAAGGATAGCCTGTAGCCTCAATGTTCTGTCTGCCCTTTTGTTCGCATCTATCCAGAAGGGCAATTACACCAAGGATGATAAGACCATTCTGCTTCGCCACATTAATTGCCTTTATCGTGGATGCACCTGTTGTGACCACATCATCTATAATTATTACCCTGTCTCCTTCTTTCACATTTCCTTCAATCTGTGACATCGTTCCATGGCCTTTTGGTTCTTTTCTTATTACAAAGGCCTCTATGGGTGATTTCATGTCGTAGGAATAACGGGCTACTGCAAAGGCAATTGGGTCAGCTCCCATAGTAAGACCACCTATTGCATCCACCTTAAGACCGAGGTCCATGATCTTTTCAAAGACGAGTTTGCCCACAATATACAGGCCTTCCGGACTATAGGTGGTCTGTTTGAGGTTGAAATAGTAATTACTGTATCCACCCCCAGAGAGCCTGAAGGGTTTTTCACTGTATTTATAAGATCGGAGTTTAATTAATTCAATGAGCCTCTCTCTTTCTTTACTCATACACTCTGGGTAAACCTCACAATCTCTTCCAGTTTCTTTTTTGCCCTCCCTGAATCTATTGTATCTTCAATGGTCTCCTTTGCTGTCTGAAGGTCTGTTGCCTTTCCTGCAATTATTAATGCAATGGCTGAATTCATGACCACTACATCCCTCTTTGGTCCTTTCTGACCAGAAAGGATCTGAAGGGTTAAGTGGGCGTTATAATTTCTATCACCCCCCTTAAGGTCCGATTCTTCTGCCCTTCTAAATCCAAAGTCCTCGGGTTTGATCTTTATTGTATCTATCTTTCCGGAGATACACCTCGTTACCTTTGTCTCACCAGTTATAGTTATCTCATCCATCCCATCCCTGCCGTGCACTACCATTGCATATTCTGAGCCAAGGTTACAGAGGACCCTGGCAAGGAGATCTGTGAGGTCATCCCTGAATACTCCAAGGAGCTGTCTTTTTGCATTTGCAGGATTTGTGAGGGGACCCAGTATGTTAAATATTGTCCTTATCCCTATCTCCCTTCTTGGGCCTATGGCATACTTCATAGCAGGATGAAACTGTGGGGCAAAGAGAAAACCAAACCCGGTTTCAAAGAGGCATCTTTCTACCTTTTCTGGTGGCAGGTCTATCCTTACGCCCAAGGCCTCCATGATATCAGCACTCCCTGCCTGACTGGAGACCCCTCTGTTTCCATGTTTTGCCACAGGCACTCCAGCTGCAGCAACCACTATGGCTGAAGTGGTGGAGATATTGAATGTGCCTTTCATATCTCCTCCTGTGCCGCAGGTATCCATTGTCCCTGGAGGTGACGAGATCTTAATTGCCTTCTCTCTCATGATCAGGGCTGCCTGGGTTATTTCCTCTACTGTCTCACCTTTCATCCTCAGGGCTGTGAGAAAGGCAGCAATCTGACTGTCTGTGCACCGTCCTTCCATGATCTCTGTCATACATGCAGCCATCTCGGATGGTTCTAAGTCTCTTCTTTCGACGAGCTTCGCAATTGCCTCCTTAATCATCAAGGCCTCCTTATTCTTACTTAGCTACTGAGTTGATGGCGAGGCTCCTTTAACTTCAGGAAGTTTCTCAATATATCATGTCCATATCTTGTGAGTATCGACTCAGGATGGAATTGGACTCCCTCTATTACATACCTTTTGTGCCTGACACCCATGATCTCCCCATCCTCTGTCCATGCTGTAACAACGAGTTCATCTGGAAGGCTTTCTCTTTCTATTACGAGGGAATGATACCTTGTTGCCTCAAAGGGGTTGGGGATCCCTTCAAAGATGGTCTTTCCATCGTGGTATATCATGGAGGTCTTTCCGTGCATGAGATTTTTTGCCCTCACAATCCTTCCCCCAAAGGCAGCGCCAATTGCCTGGTGTCCTAAACATACTCCAAGGATTGGAATCCTCCCGGCAAAATGCCTTATTACCTCTATTGAGATCCCAGCCTCCCTTGGAGTGCATGGTCCTGGTGATATAACAATCCTTTCTGGGTTTAGTTTCTCTATCTCAGGGATGGTTATCCTGTCGTTTCTAAAGACAAGTACTTCTTCACCCAGCTCTCCAATATACTGGACAAGGTTATAGGTAAAGGAGTCATAATTATCTATCATCAGAATCATCTCATCTCCTCTGCAAAAAGCACTGCCTTCATGAGTGCCTTTGCCTTATTTACCGTCTCCTTGTATTCCAGTTCAGGCCGGGAATCTGCCACAATCCCCGCACCTGCCTGGACATAGACCTTTCCTTTATGGAGGATTAAAGTCCTTATCGTTATGCAGGTATCCATGTTTCCGTTGAGGCTGAAATATCCAACAGCACCAGCGTAAGGGCCACGCCTATCTGGTTCAAGTTCCTCTATTATCTCCATTGCCCTCACCTTTGGAGCTCCTGTGACTGTTCCAGCTGGAAAACAGGCCTTCAAGACATCGAAGGCATCGAGACCTTTTTTCAGTGTTCCTTCTACATTCGAGACTATATGCATTACATGGCTGTATCTTTCAATGGTCATGAATTCGCTCACCCTTACACTTCCTATCTCTGCAACCCTTCCCACATCATTCCTTCCAAGATCAACAAGCATTACATGTTCAGCCCTCTCTTTTGGGTCATTGAGGAGTTCATTCTCAAGGGCAACATCCTCTTCTTCTGTCTTTCCCCTTCTTCTGGTTCCTGCAATGGGTCTCAAGGTGATGTGGTCATCTTCGAGCCTGACAAGTATCTCAGGGGATGAGCCCACGAGGGTGGCTTCCCCTGTATCGAGAAAATACATATAAGGAGATGGATTTATAAGTCTCAATGCCCTGTAGATTGTAAAAGGTTCTGCCTTTGTCTTTCTGTAAAATCTCTGGGAGAGGACCACCTGAACCACATCGCCTGACATTACATATTCTTTAGCCTTTTGTACAGCCCTGAGAAAACCTTCTTCTGAAAAATTAGACCTGAATAATCTTGAAGCCCCTCCAACTGTTACCTCGCCACTGGGTACTGGTACCTCGCCACCGACTGTTACCTCTGAATTCAATCTTAGTGGCGAGTTGACAGTTGGGGTGGAAAGAATAGGAAGCAAGGTCTTCCTTGAAAGTTTTTTCTTTATTGAGTCTATCTTGAGTTCTGCATTCTTGTAATCCCTTTCAGGGTTTTTGCTTACAGGAACAAGATGGACGATCTTTATCTTCTGTTTGAGATTATCAAATATTAGAAGGGTGTCTGTAAACATGAGGTACATTTCTGGGATATTTAACGAAGGCCTTTTGGATATATTTATCCTTTCGAAAAATCTCACCATATCATAACCTATGTAACCCACAAGTCCTCCAGCAAATCTCGGAAGGCCCTCCATCTGGGGTGTCTTAAATTGTGAGAGAAACCCTTTTATGTATCCCAAGGGGTCATCGGTCTTTATCCTTTTCTTTTTCCCTCTCTCAATATGGGTTATACTGCCATTTTTATATATTAAAACTGCTGATGGGTTTGTGCCGGCAAAGGAATATCTGGCCCATTTTTCTCCTCCAATTACACTTTCAAGTAAAAAGGAAGGAGTCCCTCTAATTTTCAGAAAGGCACTTACAGGTGTCTCGAGGTCTGCTATGACCTCTTCATATACGGGGATGAGGTTGGAATCCCTGCTAAGGTCCTTAAAGGTCTTCAGATCAGGAAACATTGTTAATGATACCTTAAAACTTCAGTATATGGCAACTTATCGACTCTTTCCGGTTAGGACGCCGTCTCAGGGTAATGGGTAAACCTGCACCTCCGAGGTGCAAGAATCTTACAACAGCAGACATCCGATTGGGTATGGGTCAGCACCATTTCTAAAGAAAGACTTCCAACAGAAGTCTTTGTGAATTTTGGACACAGCAGGTGGGTTATTGAAAACAATGGGTTAAATGAACTGGTCACATATTGGCATCTTGATCATGTATACAAACATAATCCTGTAGCCATAGAAGCCTTCTGGCTGCTGACTATGCTGGCATACAATTTATTGCATTTATTAATCTTAAGCCAGAGATCCGTTACAGACATAGCAATTTCCCTAAAATACCCTCAATCTTGCTTCCTTACAGGCAATTATATAAAAGGTTGCAGAATTGCTGGGGAAAGAGTGTTATCATTGACATCACTCCCTTATTGTGCTATCTTTTAATTAAAACCTGTAGAGGAGGTGTAGGATGCCTTATTATGTGGTATTAAGCAGGCTTACTGATGAAGGAAGAAAGACAATCAAGGAAAGACCTGGAAGGATCTTAGAGGTGAATAAGGAGCTGGAGAAGATGGGTATTAAGGTTATTGAACAGTTTGCTGTGCTCGGACCCTATGATTTCGTAAATATTGTGGAGGCACCTGATAATGAGACAGTAATGAAGATGTCTGTGGAGTTGGGGTCAAGGGGCTCTGTAGAACTCCTGAGTATGCCAGCAGTGAAGGTTGAAGACCTGATAAAACTCATGAAATAAACTCAGGATTACTCTTTCCTCACCACCAACTTAGGCTGAAGGCGTTAGATAGGCTTAAGAAAACAGCATTCCTCTTTTTTGTCTTTAACTACCGCCTAAAGTCTTCAGCCTACTGTTTTCAGCCTATTTTAGTGGCGGCGCAGGGATTCGAACCCCGGACACAGCGGATATGAGCCGCTTGCTCTGACCAGCTGAGCTACGCCGCCGACTGTTATCTCACCACCAACTATATTATACAAAATAGAGCTTCTCACTGACAAACATGGTGCTGTTAATATCTCAACTGTTACCTCGCCACCCCTACTGTTACTTCGCCACTAACTGTTACTTCGCCACCAAACTTATGGGATGTTTGCTGTTACAGGAAATAAGGACTCAGACCCTCTTAATGACCTCCCCAACCCTCTAAGAATGAAAAGGCTAAGGTCAACTGCCTTTTGATTCAGGAGATGGATGTGATAGCAATTAAATCCCTTGAGGCTGTTTACACCCCTGAAAGGAATGAGAAGGATAAAGGCTCTGATGCTCCTATAAGGATGGACCTAAAAGGACCCCTTTTTCTCACTCAGGACAGGATCTACTATTCAGTTCATGCCATCTCTACTGAAAGGACTTTGAGAGGAATCTCCTTGTAGCAGGGTCATTCTCTTCGGACTCATCTCAAATCATGGGGCAACTTGAAATAGGTTAATGTAGGTTTATCTTCTCTCCTTATAACCCTTACATAATCTTAGTTGAGTAAACTGGATTGATCTTGAAATTTGTCCCTTTCAGAGGCAATGTTTTATCTTGCAAAATAAGCTTTCTCTTTTAAAAGTAAACCCCGTTAGAAAATTATTTTCTAACGGGGTAGAAATAAAACCTTTTTAACAGTGCCTATTGTGCAATGGGCAAGTCTTCCCTATTGCCCCAAATTATCCATGAATCATCATAATTCGCTATATCTTGGAATCCCATAGCCTTAAATATCAGATATGTAAGGGTGGAGCGGGTTCCTGTCTGACAGTAAGGTATTGTCCTCTTCTTTTTGTCAAGCTTTCCATAAAGCTTCTCAAGTTCATCAGGAGACTTTATCATACCTGTCGTTTTATCAAAGTTCTCTGTATGGGAAACATTTAATATAGTGTTAGGAATGTGTCCGCCCCTTTTTGCCCTTACATCTTCTCCAATATGTTCCTTACGTGTTCTTACGTCCACAAGCTGAACATCCTTAATCTCGCCCTTGGCTATTTTTAAGACCTCCTCTGTAGTGGCTATTCTCTCTTGCTTTAGACGAGCCTTATATTTTGTTGGTGGAAGTTTCGTTTCTGTTGTATCCAGCTTCTTTCCAGCTTTTTCCCATGCTTCAATACCACCATTTAAAAACCGAACATCCTTCTGTCCTAACAAATCCAGTATCCAATAACCAACAGTAGCATGGGTAATCCTTGGTGCATCGGCGTATACTACAATGGTCTTGTCATTACTAATTCCTGCATCACCAAGGATTTTCTCGTATTTGGCTACATCAATATTCCCCTTCTCATCCTTAAAAACAGTTGAATCTTCTTTTGTCCTTAAAACCTTTGCACAATCTCCACCGAGAGTTATAGCACCAGGGATGTGACCATCTCTATATCCTTTCAGAACAGCACCTGTCCTCTTGTCTGTGGTGGTTTCAACATCACGGCAGTCAAGAATAATCCATTTGTCCTTGTTTTTTTCTACATCTTCTGGCGTTACCAACAATTCTGGGTGTGCAAATTTAGCAGCAAAAACAGGGGCACTAAAGATGAATAAAATCCCAACTATTAAAGAGAGAAATTTACCCACCTTCGTTATTCTTAGCATTGTTACACCTCCTACCCGCTTTTTAAAATTTATAAATGCAAAAGGAATGCCATACAGAAAATTATTAAAAATCAAAGAGTTCGGAAAGGAAAGAATTACCCCTTTATTTCAAAATGAAAGGGCTATTCAAAATGAAAGAAATCAGAGTCCATATTTTTTAATCTTTCTCCACAGGGTGGTCTGACTTATTCCGAGGGTCTTTGCACAGAGATCCCTTTTTCCGTTAAACTGCCTCAGGCATTCCCTTATCAATTCTCTTTCCATCTCCTCAATTGTCATGAGGGTCTTGGCTGGTCTCGTGACCCCTGAAGAACCCTTTACCTCAGGTGGCAGGCTGTTTGTACTTATCATCTCTGACTGTTCCAGTATTACTGCCCTCTCAATGGCAAACTCCAGCTCCCTCACATTTCCTGGCCAGTCATAATTTATGAGGGTATTCATTGCCTCTGTTGTAAAGCCCTTTATCTCTTTCTGGAATTTCTGGGTATATTTCCTCAGAAAGTGATAACTCAGAAGGGGAATATCATCCCTCCTCTCCCTGAGAGGGGGGATGGTTATCGTCACTACCTTGAGTCTGAAATAAAGGTCTTTTCTAAATGTACCCCTCTCAACAGCCTCTTTAAGGGGTATATTGCTTGCAACTATTATCCTTACATCCACTGTAACAGGCTCTGTGGAGCCTATCCTGAAGATCCTTCCCTCCTCAATAGCCTGAAGGAGTTTGATCTGCATATTTGGACTTGCGTTGTTTATCTCATCAAGGAAGAGTGTACCTCTGTGGGCTGCCTCAAAGAGCCCCTTCTTCTGCCTTATGGCCCCTGTGAAGGCCCCCTTTTCATAACCGAAAAGCTCTGACTCAAGAAGGCTCTCTGTAAGGGCACCGCAATTTATACTGAGAAACCTCTCAGTGGATCGCTTGCTCATCCTGTGGATGGTTCTCGCCACGAGGCTCTTGCCTGTGCCCGTCTCTCCCTCAATAACAACGGTCGTGTCAATAGGTGCCACCTTCTCTATGAGTTTTCTCACAGATATTATGGCAGGTGTTGTTCCTATAAGCTCCTCAGCAAGACAGGTCTCAAGCTGTGTGGAGAGCCTGAGGTTTTCCCTCTCGAGCCTCCTGTAATCCACTGCCCTTTTTATTATGAGTATCAATCTCTCAGGATCAAAGGGCTTCTGTATGTAATCATAGGCCCCAAGCTTCATGGCCTCCACAGCAGACTCTACAGTCCCATAGGCTGTTATCACTATTACAAGTGTATCAGGGTAGAGCTCCTTTATCCTCTGAAGGAGAGATATCCCCTCTATATCAGGCATCTTCAAGTCCGTGATAACGATATCAAAGGCCTTTCTTTCAAGGATATCAAATGCCTTTGAGCCATCCTCCGCAGTATCCACATAATATCCCTCTCTCTGG
Organism: uncultured Nitrospirota bacterium; assembly: GCA_947085365.1. Classification (GTDB taxonomy): domain Bacteria; phylum Nitrospirota; class Thermodesulfovibrionia; order Thermodesulfovibrionales; family CALJEL01; genus CALJEL01. Next base: position 8,052 of record CAMTWD010000123.1, read on the forward strand.
AGTAACTCCCTGAGGAGCTCCCTCATCCTGAGGTCATCTTCCACAACAAGAAAGTCAAATCTCTCTATTGGTGGCGAGGTAACAGTCAAGGCTCAAACCCTGGTCAGTTGGTAATAGAATATTAAAAACAGCCCCTCCCCCAGGAGCATTCTCAGCCCACAGCCTGCCTTTGTGTTTCTTTATTATCTCAGAGGATATACTCAATCCAAGGCCTGTGCCCTTTCCCGGAGGCTTTGTTGTAAAGAAGGGATCAAATATCAGAGAGAGGTGTTCCTTTGGTATTCCAGGACCATTGTCAGAGATGGTAATCTTGACGGAGGAATTGAGCCTTTCAGTCTTTATCTTTATAAGGCCACGAGGTCTTCCCTCAAGGACCTGAACAGCATTGAGGATTATATTGTAAAGGACCTCTTCAATCTGTTTTTCATCAGCCCTGACAGGTGGAATATCCCCCAGTTCCTTTATCACCTCTATCCTTGCTGCCCTGAATATATGCTCCATTGAGGAGAGAACCCTCTCAATAGATCTGTTTATGGAGAGTTCCCTTAACTCAAGAGACCTCTGATGGGAAAACTCCAGGAGCCCCCTTATGATCTCGCTGCCCTTCTGGGCCTGCTCAATAATTATGGATAGCTTCTCCCTTTCGTAATCGCCGAGATTGCCCGTCTGTAAGAGGAGTTTTGCATAACCTATTATATTTCCTAAGGGATTATTCAGCTCATGGGCGATACCTGCTGCAAGCCTTCCGACAGCCGCAAGCCTTTCAGCCTGATGAAGGGCCTCCTCTGTCTTCTTCTTATCAGTAATATCCACAGAGACCTCAACAACACCAATGATATTTCCCTCCCGGTCCCTGAGGGGAGAGGTGTTTATCTGGAATATCCTTCCCTTTTTTGTAACCTCCTTTAAAAAGACCTCCCTGTTTCTCTCTATTGTCTCTATAGCTGGACATATAAGGGGTGGAGAATCTATTCCACAGTAGACCTCATAGCAATGTCTTCCTTCCACAGGGTCGGCCTCCCTTACAAGGAGTTCCTTCTGCCTCTCATTACACTTGATAATCCTTAAATCCCTGTCAACAATGGATATACCAACACCTACTGTGTCAAAGACAGCCTGAAGATAATCCCTTGCCTGCTGTAGCTGGAGATTCTTTTCCCTCAGATGTTCCAGGATCTCCTTGAAGGACTCTGCAATGATCCCGATAGGATCAAACTCCACAATCGTCCTCTCATCAAGCTCCTCCTCCCTGAGGGGCTTTGTCCCCATTATCTCAAGGAGCTGATTTACCTTATCCCTGATATATCTGTAAAGGACCCTGTTTTCTGAGATGCAGAAATCCCTTTTCACTGAATCAGGTTTAGTCCCACGGGTCCTCTTTGAAGTCACCTGAGCCCTCTTTTTATTTCTCTTTTCTGATAGTGATCTCATAATAACCTTCCCTCTTCTCCACCTTAACAGTATAACCCATGGCAGTCACGGCATTGGGGATTGTGCGTGTGGCATCCCTGTGGTCTGTAAGAACCACGAGCCTTGCACCCTCCTTCTTGATAGAATTTTTGTGGGTATGCAGTTCCTTCAATGATATAAGAAGACAGGCAGGACAGATCTGTCCCCTTATATCAAGGACGATGTCATTCATCACCCCCACCCCCCAACACCCACTTTTTGAATATAATTGTACCAAGGTATGTCCCTGGCAATAAACCCAACAAAAACAGAAATGCCTGAGAAGAAAAGAGGGGCAGGCCACTCATGAGGAATTTCACATTACATCCACCAGCCATCCGTGAACTTAAAGCAAGAAGCATGCCACCAACAAAGGCTGAGATGACCTGTGGCCATGGCGGCATCTTCTTAAACAGTCTGAACTCTCCAAGGCTTATGGAAGAAAGGAATGAGCCAAGGACAACACCAGCAAGAAGGGGCATCTCAGCAATAAATATGTGGTCAATAACTGCACCAGGGCCTCCTTCTATGACTTCACCATCAGGAGTTACTGTGGAATAGGAGACCCTCCTGAAGAACTCTAAGGACTCATAATACCGGGGGATAAAGGATTTCTCAATCCAGGCCGCGATTTTGGCATAGGCAGTGCTGATCGCCATTGGAGTACCTGCGGCAATATAGAGAATAAGATTAACAAAAGATATATAAATGGCAGTCCTGTAAGGCTGGATGTATCCTTCTGCATAGGCCTTCTGGTAAAGGAGGTCTCTTTTTATCCATCCCCTTATAATAAAAATCCCACTCGTTATTGTCATTAAAAAAAGGAGATCTTCTGATCTTAACCCACGAAAGGGAAGCCTCACCTCACTTAAGAGGACAGGCATCCCAAGAAGGGTATCTCTATGGATCTTATTAAAAACTGGATAGACCTCTGCATAGAGCCCGCTACCAATGATAAGACCTAAAAAGGCAAGGAGTGAAGCCATATTTCCGGAACCCATCTTATAAAGTGTTCCTATGACACATCCACCAGCAAGGACCATCCCGATACCAAAGATAAAACCACCAAGGAGTGTAACAAAGGAGGCCTCTCTGAGATTTGGAGGGGGATAGAGACTTAAAAGTCCGATCTTCCGGCATAGATAAAAGAGAAACATTGTTACAATAACCTGAAGAAAGAATATCCTCAGAAGGGGTGAATCTCTGAAGAGGAAGATGTCCCTGAACATACCGGACATGCAGTAATCAGACCTGTGAAGGAGGAAACCCAGAATTGTGCCGGAAAGAAGGATTATTATTCCTGTATTTATCAACGCCTCGTGCATTTTTGTTTTATTTTAGCATAAAAACTCCAAGCCAGTGGCAAGGTAACAGTTCTTAGTGGCGAGGTAACAGTTACAACTTTTTTATTCCCTTTAGGTTAAAATAAAAATGTTTTTAAAAAATCCCTTTAGTGGCGAAGTAACTGTGGAAAGGAGAGCCTATGCATTTCTTTCAATTCAGGGGCAATGAGCTCTATGCAGAGGATATTCCTGTAAGAAGACTTGCTGAAACTTATGGCACACCCCTCTACATCTACAGCAAGAAAACCATCCTGAGGCATGTACAGGCCTATAAGGATGCCTTCAGGGATATAAGACACCTTATCTGTTATGCTGTCAAGGCAAACTCCAATCTCTCCATACTCAGGATCATGAATTCCTTAGGATGTGGAGCTGATGTAATCTCAGGAGGTGAACTCTATCGGAGCCTCAAGGCAGGGATAAGACCGGAAAGGATTGTCTATGCAGGTGTTGGAAAGACTGAGGAAGAGATAAGATATGGCTTAAAGGCGGGGATACTCATGTTTAATGTGGAGAGTCCTGAAGAATTGAAGGAGATAAACAGGATCGCAGGGCTTATGAAGAAAAAGGCACCCATTGCCCTGAGGGTAAATCCTGATATAGATCCAAAGACCCATCCCTATATCTCCACAGGCCTGAGGAAACACAAATTCGGAATCTCCATTGAAGATGCCTTAGAGAATTATCTCCTGGCTGAGAGGCTTGAACATATAGAGATACGGGGAATACATAAACATATCGGTTCCCAGATTACTGATGTAAGACCCTTTGTGGATGGCCTGAGGGGTATCCTCTCCCTTGTAGATGAACTTGAATCAAGAGGGATAAGGATAAGATACATTGATATGGGAGGAGGACTGGGTATCACCTACAGGGATGAGGAACCTCCCCATCCATCCCATCTTGCCAGTTCCGTTAAATCCCTTCTTAAGGGAAGGGATATAACCCTTATTGTTGAACCAGGAAGGTCGATAATAGGAAATGCCGGGATACTTGTTACAAAGGTCCTTTATCACAAGAGGACAGGGGAAAGAAACTTCATCATTGTGGATGCTGGCATGAATGACCTTATAAGACCAGCACTCTATGGTGCCTATCACGAGATAGTCCCATGCTGTAAGAGAAACAGAGAAAAGATTGCGGCTGACATCGTTGGTCCTGTATGTGAATCAGGAGACTTCTTTGCAAAGGACAGGGAGATTGAGGCAGTCCCTCCTGGAGAATATCTTGCAATAATGAGCGCAGGAGCCTATGGATTCAGCATGAGCTCCAATTACAATTCAAGACCAAGGCCAGCAGAGGTCATGGTAAGTGGAAAAAGGTCAGTCCTGATAAGAAAGAGGGAGACGCTACAAGACCTTATAAGACATGAGAGGTTAAGGTGAGAATCCAGTTTACAAAGATGCACGGACTGGGGAATGACTTTGTCATTGTGGATGCAAGGGCACTGAACATTAAATGGGAAAGACTTGCATCAAGGCTCCTTCACAGGAGATTCGGCATAGGTGCTGATCAGCTCCTCCTGTTGGAGGAATCCCAAAGAGGTGATTTCAGAATGAGGATCTTCAATCCTGACGGCTCAGAGGTTGAGATGTGCGGAAATGGGATAAGGTGCCTTGCAAACTATATATGGAAAAATGGCCTCTCCAGCAAATCCACCCTTGAGATTGAGACACCTGCAGGGATCATCAGACCTGAAAAGGTGGGTGATATGGTAAGGGTTGATATGGGAAGACCGAGGCTAAGACCTGAGGAGATACCTGTTAATATATCGGGAGAGGAGCTCATAATAGATTATCCCATCAAGATAAAGGAAAGGACATTTTATATAACCTGCGTATCTATGGGTAATCCCCATGCAGTTATAATGGAGGAGGATCTTGAAGGCCTTGATTTAGCACTTTATGGACCTCTAATTGAGAATCATCCACTATTTCCAAGAAGGACAAATGTGGAATTCGTAAGGATGGAATCCCCACTTGGTGGCGATCTCTTCAAGGTGAGGGTATGGGAAAGGGGAGCGGGAGAGACCCTTGCCTGTGGCACAGGAGCCAGTGCAGTGGCAGTTGCCATGAAACTGAAGGGACTGGGGGGAGAAAGACAGAGGATAATACTTCCTGGTGGAGAGCTCCTGATTGAACTGAAGATAAGGGATTCAAGTATTGAGAGGGTCTTTATGACAGGACCAGCAGTAGAGGTCTTTAAAGGAGAAATAGATATCGAGGAGGAGATTCTATGAAGATCGTCCTTGCCTATTCGGGTGGACTCGACACATCTGTTGCCATAGCATGGCTTAAGGAGAGATACAATGCGGAGGTCATTGCCTTCTGTGCTGACCTGGGTCAGGAAGAGGACCTCCAGGCAATTAAGGAAAGGGCATTAAGAACAGGTGCCTCGAAGGTCTATCTTGAAGACCTAAGGGAGGAATTTGTAAGGGACTACATATTCCCCATGCTCAGGGCATCAGCAAGATATGAAGATACCTATCTACTGGGCACATCAATAGCAAGACCTCTTATAGCAAAGAAACAGATAGAGATTGCCACTACGGAGGGTGCTGATGCTGTAAGCCATGGGGCCACTGGAAAGGGGAATGATCAGGTAAGATTTGAGCTCACCTATTACAGCCTCAAACCAGATATAAAGGTAATAGCGCCCTGGAGGGAATGGCCCTTCAGGTCAAGGTCAGAACTAATCGAGTATGCGAAATCAAAGGGCATAGATGTGCCTGTCACAAAGGAAAGACCCTACAGCACAGACAGGAATATATTTCACATAAGCTATGAAGGTGGAATCCTCGAAGATCCCTGGCAGGAACCACCAGAGGATATGTACACGATGATAACACCCCCTGAGAAGGCACCTGATAAGGCTGAGTATATTGAGATAGAGTTTGAAAAGGGTAACCCTGTTGCTATAGATAAAAGAAGGCTTTCTCCTTATGAACTGCTCAGGGAGCTGAATATCATTGCCGGAAGACATGGTATAGGAAGGATAGATATAGTGGAGAACAGATATGTGGGCATGAAATCAAGGGGGGTTTACGAAACCCCAGGAGGAACAGTCCTTCATATAGCAAGGAGGGCCGTAGAGCAGTTAACCCTTGACAGGGAGGTCATGCACCTCAGGGATTCCCTCATGCCAAGATATTCTGAGCTTGTCTATTATGGATACTGGTTCTCACCTGAAAGGGAGGCACTCCAGAAACTGATTGATGATATCACAGAGGATGTAACGGGCACTGCAAGGCTCAAACTCTATAAGGGGAACTGCTATGTCGTGGGAAGGTCCTCTCCAATATCCCTTTATCATCCAGAATTTGCCACCTTTGAAAGGGATATGGTTTATAACCACAAAGACGCAGAAGGCTTTATAAAGCTGAATGCCTTGAGGCTGAGGATTAGGAGGCTCCTTGGTGCAAAATGAGGAACTCCATTACTGGATAGCCCTATCCCTAATAGAGGATATAGGGCCTGTAATGGCAAAGAGGCTAATTAATATCTTCCAGAAACCTGAGAGGATCTTCAATGCCACTGAGCATGAGCTCAGGGATATTGAGGGTATTGGAGACAAAAGGATAAAGGCAATAAGGGAATTCCGGAGATGGAAGGATGTAGAGGAGACAATAAGGAGGTGCAGGGATCTCGATATAAGTATAATCACCCTGAATGATCCAGTCTATCCAGAAAATCTCAAAAATATAAACGATCCTCCATCAGTCCTGTACATCAGGGGTTCTCCTCAGGAAAGGGATCGTTATGCCGTAGCAATTGTGGGATCAAGAAGGCCTACTGAATATGGAAGAAGGGTTGCCGAGAAATTGAGCAGAGACCTTGCTGAGCTTGGAATAACCATTGTGAGCGGTCTTGCAAGGGGAATCGATACAGTAGCCCATTCAGGAAGTCTTAAATCCGGTGGAAGGACGATCGGGGTATTTGCCTCAGGCCTGGACAGGGTATATCCACCGGAAAATAAGGGACTCGTAAGGAGGATTATGGAGGGCGGATATGTGGTGAGCGAGTTTCCTCCCGGGACACCACCAAATAGGGAAAATTTCCCAAGGAGAAATAGGTTGATCAGTGGGTTGAGTCTTGCAGTAGTGGTGGTTGAGGCAGGAGCAGAAAGTGGTGCCCTTATAACTGCAGCCACAGGTCTTGATCAGGGCAGGGAGATCTTTGCTGTCCCGGGCAGTATCCTCTCAAAAAACTCAGCAGGGACGAATAACCTTATCAAAAGGGGAGCAAAACCTGTCACCTCAGTGGAGGATATAATAGAAGAGCTTGCTCCAGCCCTTAAAGGCCTTTCAGGATACAAAAAGAGAAAGGAGAAGGTCTGGGAACTTGAATTTACTGACAAGGAAAGGGATATAATAAAAATAATAACCGAAGAACCCCTTCATATTGACGATATAGCAAGAAGGTCAAAAAGGCCTGTCAGTGAGGTAGCAGCCATACTTCTTGACCTGGAACTTAAAGGTGTGGTAAGACAGATAGAAGGGAAAAGATTTGAGGTCTGTTAAAAATCTCCGGAAAGGAGGAGGGTATGCCCGAAGAATTTGAGAGCAATATAGAGGCAGAGCTGGAGCTCCTGACAGATGAGCTATTGAGACTTCAAGAAGAGAGGATGCTTAATGAAGAAGATATAGATGTTATAAAAACCCTCATAGCCTCTATTGCGATAAAGAGGCTGAAGATCGATAGTGAGATAATAATCTCCCATCTCTTCAGAGGTGGAAGGCCTATAGTATGGCACTGAAGACCTCTGTAAGCACTGCTAACACATTCGTGTTGCTTCGAGCAAAAATTGTTTTTGCTGATAGTTATACCCATATCATTGTATAGTTGAATTTTCTTCATGAGCTTATGTCAGGAAACTATAAAATTATAGACGGATTTAAATGTTATGCACCAGATTTGGCCATCCAGAATGATGGTTTCCCACCAGATATGTTTGATTTATTAGCATCTCTTGAAGAGAGGAATTTTTGGTTTAAGGCGAGAAATAAAATCTTAATTCATCTATTTGAAAAATTCTTAGGTAAAAATGCTCCTGAAAAAAGAGTACTAGAAATAGGGTGCGGCAATGGGTTTGTATTGAAAGGGCTAAAACCATTAGGATATGAATTGGTGGGATCAGAAATTTATTTAGAGGGCCTGAAAAATGTAAAAAAGAGATTACCAGAAATTGAAATTATTCAAATGGATGCTCTTGATATTCCTTTTGTTGAGACCTTTGATGCCATTGGAGCGTTTGATGTAATAGAGCATATTACTGATGATGAGAAGGTATTACAAAATATATATAAGGCCTTAAAGCCAGGAGGATATTGTTTTATCACTGTACCACAGTATAAATGGATGTGGAGTTATTTAGATGATTATGCCCGACACAAAAGAAGATATTCTCAAAAAGAATTAAAACAAAAGATAAAAGAGGCAGGGTTTGAAATCTCATTCATATCCTCTTTTGTAACAATCTTATTTCCCTTTGTAGTATTATCCAGATTGATGAAAAAAATTAAACCCCCTGAACAAGTTACAATAGAGGATATGATTCAAGAATTTAAAATTCCTGAAGGATTAAATAAGTTGTTTTACAGAGGAATGATGATAGATACATGGTGTATTAAACACAATATTTCGTTACCGTTTGGAAACAGCATTGTTGTAGTAGCAAAAAAACCAATCAAGATATTTTAGTAGCGAAGTAACAATGAGCAACCTCGTAATTGTGGAATCACCTGCAAAGGCAAAGACCATTAATAAGATACTGGGTAAGGACTACGAGGTCTTTGCCTCTGTGGGACATATTAAAGACCTTCCTGAAGATGAACTGGGTGTGGATGTAGAAAACAACTTCAAACCAAAGTACATCATCATCCCTGGCAAAGAGAAGATCGTAAAGGAACTGAAAAGAATAAGCAGAGACAAGGAGAAGATCTATCTTGCCACAGACCCTGATAGAGAAGGAGAGGCCATTGCATGGCACATCGCGGAAGAGATAAAGGATGGAAAACCAACTGTTACTTCGCCACCTCTCCTGAGGGTCACCTTCAATGAGATTACAGAAAAGGCGGTTAAAGAGGCCTTCCAAAATCCAAGGGAACTGGACATTAATAAAGTCGAGGCACAGCAGGCAAGGAGGATTCTTGACAGACTCGTTGGGTACAGTCTGAGCCCACTTCTCTGGAAAAAGGTCAAAGGAGGATTGAGTGCAGGAAGGGTTCAGTCCGTCGCCCTGAGATTGATAGTTGAAAGGGAAAGGGAGATAAACTCCTTCCAAAAAGAAGAATACTGGACTCTTGAGGGGATATTCAAAGCACTGTTACCTCGCCACCAATTACCGCAGGATAACGGAGAATCTACTGCCTTATCAGGTGGCGAAGTAACAGTTCAGGCAAGGCTTTATAAGTACAGGGATTCTCTTCTTATCGAGAGAGATAAAGATGGTAAAGCACGATTCCTTCTTAGGGATGAGGAATCAGCAAAGAAGGTCGTAGAGGAACTCAGGCAGAAGGAATACCTCCTCTCTGAGAGGGAAAGGAAAAAGAGAAAGAGGAATCCTCCCCCACCCTTTATCACAAGCACCCTCCAGCAGGAGGCATCGAAGAGACTCGGCTTTACAGCTAAAAAGACCATGCTCCTGGCACAAGAGCTCTACGAGGGCATTGAATTTCCTGGGGAGGGTTCTGTAGGACTCATTACATACATGAGGACTGATTCTGTAAGGGTGGCTCCAGAGGCACAGCAATGGGCAAGAAGGTTCATTGAAGAGAGATTCGGAAAGGATTATCTACCACCTGAACCACCTCTGTATAAAAGCAAGAAGACGGCACAGGATGCCCATGAGGCAATAAGACCAACCTATCCTGAATGGACCCCTGAGAAGGTTAAAAAATACCTGAGTAAAGATCAGTTCAATCTCTATAAACTCATCTGGGACAGGTTTATAGCAAGCCAGATGGCACCTGCAGAACTTGAGGGCACTACCTATATAATTAAAGACAGGGATGGAATATCGGAATTCCGTGCATCAGGTACAGTGGTGAAGTTCCCTGGGTTCATGGCCATTTACAGTGCTGAGCCTGAAGGCCAAAAGGCAACTGTTACCTCGCCACTAAGAGAGGATGATACGATAAACGAAGAGGCTGAGAATCCACTGCCGGATATTCCCGAGGGAAGGGAACTCCTCCTTTCAGATATAAAAGCTTCCCAGCACTTCACACAGCCCCCGCCAAGATACACAGAGGCAACCCTTGTAAAGACCCTTGAGGAAAAGGGGATAGGAAGGCCCAGTACATATGCCACAATCCTCTCAACAATTCAGGAAAGGAAGTATGTAATAAAAGAGGATGGGAAGTTTGTTCCATCGGAACTCGGAATACTTGTCAACGACCTTTTGGTTGAGAGATTTCCGGAGCTCATGGATGTGGGCTTTACAGCAAAGATGGAAGAGGAGCTCGATGAGATAGAGGAGGGGAGGATTAAATGGATAGATGTTGTAAGGGATTTCTACAATCCCTTTAAAAGAAATTTAGAGCTGGCATTAAAGAATCTCAAGAAGATAAAACCAAAGGATATCCCTACAGATATTCTCTGCGAGAGGTGTGGCCTTCCGATGGTGATAAGATGGGGAAGGCACGGAAGATTCATAGCCTGCACAGGTTATCCAAAGTGTAAAAATACAAGACCCCTTGAAGATGGAAAGGAAGATCCGGGAAGGAAGGCTGACCAGCCTCTGAGAACTGTTACTTCACCACATATGGAAGAGGTCTGTGATAAATGTGGATCTCCGATGGTTGTGAAGGGTAGTAGATATGGAAATTTCCTCGCCTGCTCAAGATATCCTGAATGTAAGAACACAAAACCCATAAGCTCTGGGATTAAATGCCCTCTGGATGAAGGAGAGCTTATAGAAAGAAGAACCAAAAAGGGCAGGACCTTCTGGAGCTGTAGTAACTTCCCGAAATGCAAGTTTGCCACCTGGTACAGACCCGTCAATGAACCCTGTCCAGTCTGTGGAGCACCCTTCCTTGTAACAAAGAATCAGAATAAGAAAAAGACCCTCCTCTGCATAAAAAAGGACTGTAACTTCCGCAAAGAGATTACAGAAGAGGCCACTGTTACTTCGCCACCAAACTGAATCAGAAGCCCTGAATTAAATCTCTCTGAATTATCCAATTGGTGGCGAAGTAACAGTTCCCCTTTCTATATGTTAAAATTAAAAAGATGTTATGAAAAAGAGAATCCCCATAATCATCTTTATTGCCCTCATTGGACTGGGTGCTGGACTTTACTACCTTGTATCCGGGGAAAGACCTCCCTTTAGATCAAGCCCAAGACCTGTTTCAGAGGGGATCCTTGATACAGAGATTGCCTTTACAAAGGCTGTAAAAAGTGTATCACCCAGCGTTGTAAATATCTCTGTCACAAGAACACTCAGCTCATCTGAGGAGTTCTTTGATCTCCTGCTACCCCAAGGAGATGGTCAACCTCCTGTATGGTTAGAGGAGGGCTTTGGTTC
>CAMTWD010000124.1:0-20887 GCA_947085365.1 uncultured Nitrospirota bacterium
ATATAGGAAATCCTGTCCTTTTTCTTCTTCTGGAGCTGTTCTGATTCAAGAGGTGTGATTGAAGGCCTCTTCGGCCGTGAGGGGATATTTTTTAATGTCTCTATCTTTCTTGATACATCCCTAAAGCTTGAATCCATTCCGTAAATCTCTGTATAGATATTAAAGGCCTCTGCCAGGTCACCATTCTTCTCATAGGCATCAGCAAGCTCATATTTCATGGCAAGATATTCTTCCTGTGACTTATCAAGTCCTTTAAGTGCCTCTTCAAGGGTGTCTATGGCGAGTTTATAGAGACCTTTCTCTTTATAGCAGAGGGCAAGCATGCTCATTGATGGAAGATAAAAGGCTGGATCCCTTCTGGCAAGCTGAAATTCCTTTATGGCATCATTCAGGAGTCCCATCTCTTTATAGGCTATGCCGAGATTGTAGTGGGTCTCTGAATCCTCCTCTTTTACCTGTTCTTCAAGACCCCTTTTAAACTCCTCAAATATCTCGGCCACTGAATCAGATAGCTCTGGTTCAGGTTCAGAGGGCTCAATCAAGGGAGGCAATACCTCTCGAAGCTCCTCCGGCTCTACCACGGATTCTTCCTGGGGTATTTGAACCTCCCCTGGTTCAGGCACAGAGGAGATCTCAACCACCTCAAGCTGCTTGGACTCCAGTTCTTTTATCTTCCTGACTATCTCCTCATCGTCAGGGAATATAGACTGGAGGTTTTTATAAACCTTAAGGGCTTCATCAATAAGACCCTGTTTTTCGTAAAAATCTGCCTCCACAAAGGCCTCAGAATATTCCTCCTTTGAAGGCGGAGCCTCCGGATGGGTAACCACCTCCTCCAACTCCATATTCTTAAGTCTCGGGTCATCAGGATTAATCGATCTGGCCTCTTTTATGAAGGATTCTGCTTCATCGGGTCTACCTTCTCTCCTATATATTTCGCTCAGGGCAAGGCATTCTGTAACGGCCATCTCCGTATCTCCGGTTTCCAGATAAAGCTGTTTGAGTTTGAGGTGAAGCTCAGGGTTATAAGGATATTCAGCCTTTAATGGTTCAAGCCTCTTCTTTGCCTCTTCATAGAGTCCAAACTTAAGGTATATATCTGCCTCCTGGAGGATCTGCTCTATGGGCTTGCCCTCTTCCCTGACCTCTTCAAAAGGCATCTCTATCTCGAGGAGTTTTGTCCTTAGATAGGGATCGTCAGGTCTTAATTGTTGTGCCTCTCTGTAACAATTGAGGGCCTCCTCTGTGAGGCCTGAATTCAGATAATAATCGCCAAGTTTCACAAATTCTTCAAAGGCCTTATCATGATCACCTGTATCCTTGTAGATTATTGCCAGCCTTTTAGAAGATTCAACAGGTTCCACATCCCTTAACTCTTCCAGCACGGAGATGATGCCGTTTCTATCAAAGGATATCAATTCATCAAGAGAAGAGGAGACAAGGCTCCAGGCCTCTTCTTTCTGTCCCTCCTGAAGATAAAGTGATGCAAGCTCTTTTTTAGCTGTGAGATTTGAAGGATCTGCTTCTATAAGCCTTCTCAACTCCTCCATCACACCTGCCCTGTCACCTGACATGGTAAGAAGTTTTATATATTTCGAAAGAAGTTCTTTATCCTCAGGACTTGATGAGACCACCCTTTTTAATGATTCAATAGCCTCTTTATAATTACCTTCCTTCTGATATACCTCTGAAAGGCCAAGATTTGCCGTTCTGTCGGAGGGATTTATGGAGAGGACCTTCTGATAATACTCCTTTGCCTTCTGAAGATCACCTGAGTCATAACTCAATCTTGCTATGATGTCATACTGCCTTGCTGCCTCTTCAGAAAGACCCTCCTTTAGAAAGAGGTCGGCAAACTTTATCCTCATCGGAAGGTTTGAGGGTTGAAGGTCTATTATCCTTTTACAAACCTTTACAAGCTCATCACGGTCCTTAGTCTTTGCCAGAAGGTCAACAGCGGAAAGATAATATTTTATAGCATCAGTAGCAAGGCCTTTTTCTTCAGCAATCTCGCCAAGGGCTATGGTTGCACTGTAGTCTGATGGATTAATATTCAGAAGCTTTCTATAAAGGGCCTTGGCCTTATCATAAAACCCGTTATCCCTGAATATCCTCGCTGCCCTGTGATATATCTCAACAGCCCTTTTAGTATCATTCTTCTTGAGATAGAGATCGCCAAGGGTGTTATAGAGATTTCCATCCCCTGAATCCAGGAGTTTCTCAAACTCCTGGATGGCCTTATCGATCTGACCCTTGACAAGAAACCTTTGTGCTTCTTTTATAATACCCGCCTTATCCATTTTTGCAATAATAATATCATATATTGCCAACTTCTTAAAAGGGGCTTCTTGAAAGTTTCCCTCTTAACTCTGCATAATTAGATATGGAGAAGATCTCAGCAGAATTGATTCCTGAGGCCCTTTACTTTGTTGACCACAATCTCAGGATAAGGTACATAAATCCTGAATTCCAGAGACTCACAAGTTCAGACCTTTCAGTTTTCATAGGAAAGGAATTGAGCAAAGACTTTATCAGATATGAGGATGAGTCAGGGCACGGACTGGAATTGTATGAATTGCCTGCCTTTCTCTGCCATCAGTCAAAGAGGGAGATAATTAAAAACCTTTATCTGATCACACCGGAAGGCAGGATACCTGTTGAGGAAAAGGCCAGACCTGTTTTTAAAGGTGACAGGATGAAAGGTGTTATCAGTATAATCAAGGACCTCAGAAATACCATCTCACAACTTGAAATGAGGATTGCAAGAGAAAAGAAAGAGAGGCTTCTCTCCCTCTGTGCCTGGTGCAAGAAGGTAAAGAGAGGAGATAATTCCTGGGAAACCATAGAGAGATATCTCACTGAGTCTGGTATAGGAAATATATCCCATGGTATCTGCCCTGATTGTGCAGAGAAGATCTTTGAAAAGAGGGTCTATCTCGAAAGTTATCAGAATATATGCAGGGCTATAAGCAGTAGTCTCTCTCTTCAGGAGGTCCTCAACCTCATCGTAACTAATGTGGTGAAGGTCCTAAAGGTTAAGGCCTGTATGTTGAGGCTTCTCAACAATGAGACCAGAAGGCTTGAGGTGGCTGCACATTATGGATTGAGTGAAAGGTATATAAACAAAGGACCTGTGGAATTTGACCAGAGCATAAAGGAGGCACTGGCAGGTAAGACCATCTCCATCTATGATATAACGATGGATGAAAAGGCAAGGTACAGAAAGGAGGCTGAGGAGGAGGGGATAAAGAGTATTATATCTGTTCCTGTAAAATACGGCTCCGATATATTGGGGGTACTGAGGCTCTACACCGCAGAGCCCGTGAAATATACAGAAGAGGATCTGAGATTTATCACAGCTATTGCAGAACAGGCTGCGATTGCAATAGTAAATGCAAGAACCCATGAACTCTCCCTCTCAAAGGCAAGGCAGTTTCTTAAAGTCTTTGAAGAGGTCACAAAGGCTGTGACATCAAAGCTGGAGTTAAAGGAGGTCTTAGATACTATAGTAAAAAAATTACCCTCTGTTATGTCCCTGAAGGCAGCGACCATAAGGCTATTGAATGAGAATGGTTCAAAACTTATACTTGTGGCATCCCATGGATTGAGTAAAAGATATCTTGAAAGAGGACCTGTTGACCTTGAAGAGAATGTAAAAGAGGCACTTCAGGCAAGACCTGTTGCCATTTATGATGTTACTACTGATCCAAGGGTTCGATACCAGAAAGAGGCAGCAGAAGAAGGAATAAAGAGTATGCTCACCCTTCCCATAATTGCCAGGGGAAGGGTCATCGGGATCTTGAGGCTCCTCTCAGACACACCAAGGCAGTTTACAGAAGAGGAGATAAACTTTGCTGCCTCTCTTTCAGAGGTATGTGGCATAGCCATTGATAATGCAAGGCTCTATAACAGCAGGTCTTCCCTGAAGGACTTGACAGGCTTAAATCAAGTGTATTAAGCTTTTACCTGTCAAGGATTTTCTAAAACCTAAAGGAAAGGGGGTGAAAAGAGATGAGGACAATAGCAGTAGTAGCCATGCTCGTAATCATAGCCTTTGCAGGCTCAGCCCTTGCGGTGGCTCCTGGAAAGACGGTGGAATATGCAGGTGGCGGAGCTGGTAAGGTGGTATTTGATGGCAAAACACATGCAGGTGCAAAGTGCGCTGATTGCCATCCAAAGCTCTTCCAGATGAAGAAAGGCACATTCAAGATGCCTGTGCCTCATAAGGCTGGCGAATTCTGTGGAGCCTGCCATGATGGGACAAAGGCCTTTAAGGTTGATGATCCAGCAAACTGTGCAAAGTGCCACAAGAAATAATCTACTGAAGGGCCTCCTTCACGGAGGCCCTTCATCTTAAGAGTATCAAGGAGATTGAGACAGAGAGGCATAAATCATATAATGATCCAGTTTGAATGCGAGAAACGTGAGGTATCAGGCAGATTCTGCAGGTTTTAGTTCAGGGCATCCCTATACCATCAATTGTACTGTTACATCTTGGACATCTTGAATCCTTTATCTTTATCTTTAATAATAAAAAGCCATATCTCTCTATAAGTAACTCACCACACTCAGGGCAGTAGGTATTCTCTCCTTCTCCAGGGACATTTCCTTCATAGACATACTTAAGACCTACCTTAATCCCTATCTCTCTGGCATGCCTGAGGGTCCTTACAGGTGTCCTCGGCCTGTCAAGCATCTGGTATGTGGGATAAAATTGCGTAACATGCCATGGTATAGAAGGATCAACGGACTTTATAAATTCTGCAATCCCTTTAAGGGATTCATCGGAGTCATTAAGACCAGGTATTATCAGGGTCGTTACCTCAACCCATACACCGAGCTCCTTCATAAGTCTTATTGTATTGAGAACAGGCTCAAGCCTTGCACCAGCTATCTTTTTATAAAAATCATCATCTCCCTTCACGTCTATATTATTCCCATCAAGATAGGGGGCTATCTCACGGCTTGCCTCTTCAGAGGTATAACCATTACTGACGAAGACATTCTTTATACCCCTCTCTTTTGCAAGCCTTGCACAGTCATAGGCAAATTCAAAGAAGACTGTAGGCTCTGTATAGGTATAGGAGATGCTTTCGCAACCACTCAGCTCTGCCTCTCTTACCACATCCTCAGGTGTCATCTCTTCTCCAGGGATATCCTCATAGAGTTTTGGATATTGAGATATCTCAAAATTCTGGCAGTGAAGACATCGGAGATTACATCCCACAGTTGCTATGGAATAACTCCTTGAGCCTGGATGGAAATGGAAGAGGGGTTTCTTTTCAATTGGATCAACATGTCTTGCCACAACCTTTCCATATACAAGACTATAAAGGGTGCCATCAATATTTTCTCTCACAGCACATATCCCCCTTTTACCAGGTGAGATAATACAGTGGTGGGCACAGAGATAGCACCTTACCCTGCTGTCCTTCAGTTTTTCGTAAAACATCGCCTCTTTCATATCCACATGTCCCTTCAACCACTTATATCTATATCCCTAAGGAGGATATGAGGACTACCCATGGAGCCATAGAATCTCAGATCATCTCCCAGGGCAATTACTGAATTGAAGAGGTCAAGTATATTCCCAGCAATCATAGCCTCCTTTACAGGAAAGAGCACCTCTCCCCTTTCAATCCATAATCCTGAGACACCAACAGAAAAATCTCCTGTCACAGGATTGGCAGTATGCATGCCCATTACATCAAGGACATAAAGCATCTCCTTATCGGCGTTGATGAGCTCCCTGAAGGAAAGGGGGATGGTCCCTTCTGAAGGAGAGATGTAAAGATTTGAGACTCCCACAAGAGGCAGTTCTCTATAACTCCCTCTTACAGCGTTTCCTGTAGATCTGGATGAGGTCCTCCTTGCTGTATAGGTATTGTGGAGATAGCCCTGAAGAACCCCTCCAATAACCAGTTGGTTAACCCTCGAATTCACTCCCTCGGCATCAACAGGCCTTGTGCCCAGTCTTCCTGGTAAAAGGGCATTGTCGGTAATATTTATTAAAGGACTCAAGACCCTCTGACCTATCCTTCCTGCAAGGAGGGATTTGCCTTTAAGAACCTCCTCTGCTGAAAAGGAATGGGCAAAGAGGCCAAGAAAATCCACAGCCACAGATGGTTCCATTAATATGGCAGATTTCCTGGAGGATATCCTTTTTGAGCCAAGGAGGGAAAGGGCCTTCTCTGCTGCCCTCCTTCCGATCTCACTAAAGGATATATCCTTGAGAAACCTTCCACCACCAAATTCCCAGGCACTCTGGGCTTCCTGGGCATCCTCTGCAACCACCATTATATGGGCGATGCAGGAGGTGCTATCATAGGTTATATCTATACCCAGGGAATTAACAATGGTCTTTCGTGAGACCGTTGTGGATATAGAGGCCTTTCTCGTCTTCTTAATCCTTTGATCTACTTTAAAGGCAGACCCTTCAAGCTCCATGGCATGTTTAAGGAGTCCTGAACCATCAAGACTATTTATAGCTGGATCAAAGACCTCTACCCGGTGATAATATCCCTGTGGTTCAGGAAGCGTAAGGTCTTCATCAACACTGGCAAACTCTGAACATTCCATTGCCTTCCTTAGAGAGGACTCCCACTGATCCCTTGAGGTGGAATAAGAAAAGCCAAGTCTTCCATCCTTTATAATCCTTATACCATAGCCAAAAACCTCTGCCTCTTCATGACCTTCCACTTTACCATCCTTTACCTCAACGGAGAGGTTTCTGGAGTCAATTAAATAGACCTCTACGAGGTCAATACCCTTCTGTCTGGCCTTCTGGATTATCTCCTCTGCAAAGGAATAGTCAGTCTTCATAGTATGTTGCCGAGGCGGTCTCCGATTCCCAGACGGTTACTGCAGATATCCTCACACCCTCACGGTTGATCCTTTTTTTAAGGGTATCATAAAGCCATTTAGCAATATTTTCAGAAGAGGGATTCTTCTCTGTGAAAGGAAAGACCTCGTTCAGAAATTTGTGATCCAGAACCCTTAAGGCCTCACTGAGGTAATCCTTCAGTTCATGGAAATCAATGGCGATATCAATCTCATTAAGCCTCTCAGCCACCACATGAACCTGGACACGCCAGTTATGGCCGTGAAGTTTTTCACATTCACCTTTGTAACCCCTCAGTTGATGGGCAGCGGAAAAACTGTCTTCCACCATCAATTCATACATTTTAACCTCCCACCTTCAATCTTGTTTGTTCGCTTATAAATTCTCCTCCCACAATAAAACCACGCCGTAATAATAACAGCATAGCTCACTGTCAAGGTCATTCACGAATGTCCTCTCGACTCCGTCCTCAAACATGATCCTGACGAAGCAATGCCCCCCTTCCCGAATAGAATGTCTTTCCTCAATAACCTCTCCGACACCCCATTCATTATTTTTTTTGTGAATAACCTTGTCTCCAACCTTCAGATATAACCTCAAGTCTCCTCCTTTTACAAAATACCATAAAGTATCAGATCCTGACAATAAACCTCAATTTAGCTGGTTGACTTTTTCCGTGATTTAGCCTAAAATTATAAAAAACTCAAGGAGTAATATTATGGCGAGGAAGGTCCTTCTTGCAGATGACAGCATAACGATCCAGAAGGTCGTGGAGCTCATTCTTACAGAGCATGGCTTTGAGGTAAAGACAGTCAACAACGGACAGGAGGCAGTAACCACAATGCTTTCTTATACCCCTGATATTGTCCTTGCTGATGCAGAGATGCCTCTTTTGAACGGATATCAGCTCTGCGAAAGGATAAAAAACAATTCAAGGACAAAAGATATCCCTGTCATCCTCTTGGCAGGCGCCTTTGAGCCCATAGATAACGAGCTGGCAAAATCCGTAAAGGCTGATGGAATACTCACAAAACCCTTCGAGCCACAGGAACTCCTGAATAAGATAAATAGCCTCTTAACAAAGAAAGAAGAAAAGCTGGAGGAAAAGAAAGAGACAGAGGTAACAGCAGAACCTGCCCTTGAAGAATTATGGGAGATTGAAGAATCTGCTATTGAGGAGATAGTCGAACCTGTTGAATTGGTTTCTATTGAGGAGCAAGGTGTTTCGGTGGAGTCAGGGGTACAGATGGAGGGTCCTTCTATAACTGAGATATCAGAACCTCTGGTATCAGAGAGGGCTCAAGTAGGAGGTATCTCATCAGAGGCTATCAAGGAGGCTGTTATTGAGGCTGTAAGAGAGGTTATAGCAACTTCAGATATCCCATCTATTATAAGGGCTGCTGTAAAGGATTCTGTAGAAAAGATGCTTGCTGAGAGACTCCCAGCCCTTATTGAAGAACTTACAAAGGAACTCCTCAAGGGATCTCTCTCTGGCATCTCTAAGGAGATAGAGAGAGTTCTATGGGAGACCCTTCCTGATCTTGCAGAGACATTGATAACGAAAGAGATAGAAAGGATAAAGATATCATTATCTTGAAATCCCTCCGGTTATGAAGGATACAAAATCCTTTGAACCCAAAAACTGTGAAGAGAGGCTTTATAAATTCTGGCTGGATAATAACCTCTTTAAACCCTCAGAAGAGGCAAAAGAGCCCTACAGTATAGTTATACCCCCACCAAATGTGACGGGTTCCCTTCATATGGGCCATGCCCTTAATGCAACCCTTCAGGACATCCTTATAAGGTGGAAGAGGATGCTGGGATTTAAGACTCTCTGGCTTCCCGGGACTGATCACGCAGGGATTGCAACCCAGAATGTGGTGGAGAGAGTTCTTCAGAAGGAGAATACAAGTAGGCAGGCCCTCGGAAGGGAGGAATTTATAAAAAGGGTCTGGCAATGGAAGGAGGTTTCAGGTAACCAGATCATAAATCAGCTCAAGAGATTGGGGGCATCCTGTGACTGGTCAAGGGAGAGATTCACAATGGATGAAGGCCTCTCAAGGGCTGTGAGGGAGGTATTTGTAAGGCTCTTTCAGGAAGGTCTTATCTACAGGGACTACAGACTGATAAACTGGTGTCCTCGATGTCATACAGCCCTTTCAGACCTTGAGGTGGAGTATGAGGAGATAGAAGGAAGGCTTTATTACATAAAATATCCCTTTCTTGACGGCAATGGCTTCATTACAGTGGCAACGACAAGACCTGAAACAATGCTCGGTGATATGGCCGTGGCAGTCCATCCTGAGGACAGTAGATATAGGTCAGCCATTGGAAAGGAGTTGATCCTACCCCTCACAGGAAGGACGATAAAGGTAATTGGTGATACCGTTGTAGAAAAGGAATTTGGCACAGGGGCTGTAAAGGTTACACCAGCTCACGACTTCACTGATGAGGCAATAGCAAAGAGGCATGGCCTTCCATCACTTATCGTGATAGATAAAGAGGCGATGATGACTGAGGCAGTCCCTGCAAGATACAGAGGGCTTGACAGATATACGGCAAGAAGGCAGATTATAAATGACCTGAAGGCAGAGGGCCTCCTTGTAAAGGAAGAGAGATACCTTCACAGTGTGGGACATTGTTACAGATGTAAAACAGCCATTGAACCCCTTCCAACCCTTCAGTGGTATATAAAGATATGGCCTCTGGCAGAGCCTGCTATCAGGGCAGTAAGAGAAGGAAGGATAAGGATCATACCTGATACCTGGCTCAACAGTTACTATGCCTGGATGGAGAATATTAAAGACTGGTGTATCTCGAGACAGATATGGTGGGGGCACAGGATACCTGTATGGTACTGTCCTGAATGCAAAGGAGCTGATGGAAAAAGACAGGGTGAGAGGATATTAATAAAACTATCAAGACCCTTAAGGATCATTAGTGGCGAAGTAACAGAGGGTTCCACCATCCTCAGGGCAACCTATTCAGAGCTCAGAGAGGCAGGATTAACTCCAGAGGAGATCCACTCCCTCATCGATTATATTGAGGCAGACCTGAGTGTTAAACCAATAGTCTCATCCAGTGATATCAAAAACTGTCCTGAATGTGGCTCTCAGCTCCTGCAGGATACAGATGTACTTGATACATGGTTCTCCTCAGCACTCTGGCCCTTCTCCACCCTTGGCTGGCCTGATGAAACTGAAGACCTGAAGACCTTTTATCCCACGAGTGTGCTTGTTACCGCCTTTGATATACTCTTCTTCTGGGTGGCAAGGATGATAATGATGGGACTGAAGTTCATGAAGGAGGTTCCCTTTAAGGATGTCTATATCCATGCCCTTGTGAGGGATGAAAAGGGGCAGAAGATGTCCAAATCAAAGGGTAATGTTATAGACCCCCTTGTGATGATGGACAGATACGGAACTGATGCCTTCCGATTCACCCTCGCTGCCTTTGCTGCCCAGGGAAGGGACATAAGATTCTCTGAAGAAAGGCTTGAAGGATATAGGGCCTTTGTGAATAAGCTCTGGAATGCTGCCAGATTCATTCTTATGAATACAGAGGAGATAAAGGAACCTCCTGAAGATGAATATATAGAATCAAGGAGGAAGGATCTCAATCTTCCATCACGATGGATCCTCCACAGACTATCCGAGACAATAGATGAGGTAAACAGGAGTCTCGACCAATACAGATTCAATGACGCAGCCTCATCCATCTATCAATTTGTGTGGCATGAATTCTGCGACTGGTATATAGAATTTTCAAAGAACTATCTCTACCAAGAACAGAGGAGTAAAGAGGCAAAGGATGTTAAAGAGGTCCTCCTCTTTGTCCTTGAGAAGATCCTGAGATTGCTTCACCCCTTTATGCCCTTTGTTACAGAGGAGATCTGGCAGAACATCCCCCACAGAGGAAAAAGCATAATGATTGCACCCTATCCTACCTACCTCGGGAAAGATCCGGAGGCAGAAAAGAGGATAACCTATCTTATGGATTCCATTATGGGTATAAGGAGTATAAGGGGTGAATTGAATATCCCGCCTTCAAAGGAACTGAATCTCCTGATAAAGACCTCTACAGAGGAGATAAGGGATCTGCTGGAAGAACATTCGGATCACATAAAGAGACTGGCAAGGGTAAAGGAGATCATCACTATAGGAGTGGATGTGAAAAGACCGAGGGGCTCAGCCATTGGTGTGAAGGAAGGGCTTGAGGTCTATATACCCCTTGAAGGCGTTGTGGATATCACTGGGGAGATCAGGAGACTAAACAAAGACCTGAATAATATTCTCAAGGAATTGGAGTTCCTCCACAAAAAGCTTATGAATGAGGACTTCCTGAAGAAGGCACCACCCCATGTTGTGGAAAAGGAGAAGGCAGAATACGATGCCCTTCTCATAAAGAAGCAGAGGATAATAGAGAATATAGAAAGGCTTAAAGAGATGCTGGAAGGTCCATGAAAGGTCTTACGACAAATCCCCCGGATGAGGTCTCCATCCCCTGGGAAGTCCTTGAATTTCTGAAAAGGGCAATCCAGGAGGATGTAGGTCCAGGTGATATAACCACTCTCTCAATTGTCCCATTCCACAGGATATCAAAGGCCCGTATAATCGCAAAATCAGATATGGTTATTGCTGGCCTGCCCTTTGTAAAGGAGCTATTCAGGCTCTATGACCCCTCTGTGGACTTCAGATCATTTTTTATTGATGGCCAGAGACTCTCAAAGGGTGATATTGTTGCTGAGATAAGCGGAAAGGCAAGATCATTACTTTTCTGTGAAAGAACAGGTCTAAACATCCTTCAGAGGCTTTCAGGTATTGCAACCCTTACAAGAAGGTTTGTGGAGGAGATAGAAGGTACAGGTGCAAAGATCCTTGATACCAGAAAGACCACCCCACTGATGAGATATCTTGAAAAGTATGCCGTCAGGATTGGCGGTGGGTATAATCACAGGATGGGGCTTTATGATGGGGTATTGATAAAGGATAATCATATAAAGATTGCCGGAGGGATAAAAAAGGCTGTAGAGCTTATTAAGAATTCCAAGATACCCCATCACCTCTTAAAGATAGAGGTGGAGGTGAAAAATCTTGACGAGGTCAGGGAGGCTATTGAAGCTGGAGTTCATGTCATTATGCTTGATAACATGGATATTGACGATATAAAAAAGGCAGTAGGGATTATCAGGGATGGGAATCCCTCTATAATTATTGAGGCATCAGGAAATGTGAGCCTGAAAAATGTGAGATTAATTGCTGAAGCAGGTGTGGATTTTATATCCATAGGTAGCCTCACTCATTCAGCAGTTGCCTCTGACCTGAGTATGAAGATTATTGAATAATCACACAAGTCTCAGGGCATCCACTATCCTGAGCCTCGCAGCCCTCACAGCAGGCAAAAGCCCTCCGAGTATCCCCATCAAAAGGGAGAAAAGGAGTGCCTTAATGACAATCCCAAAGGATAGTCTGAGCCTGAAGGCAATCTCTGAAAAGGTCTGCCAGTTAAGGGTGGATATCTCAAGGAATTGAAGAAAAGATGAAAGGAGCAGACCAACAATACCACCTCCAAGACTTAAAAGGACTGACTCCAAGATAAAGCCCATGAGGATCTCCCTTCTTCTGAAGCCCAAGGCCCTTAAGGTCCCTATCTCCTGAGATCTGTTTGCCACCTGGGCATACATTGTTATCATCGCCCCTATGATTGCACCAGCAGAGAAGACTATTGCCAGGGATGTGCCAAGGATCCTCAAAAATCTTGCCATTACCTCTGACTGCTCCCTATAAAAATCTACCTCCCTCTTTGCCATAAGATTGAGCCTGGGGTCTCTCTCGATCCTCTCTTTTACTGATAAAAAATCCGATCTATCCCTCAATCTGAAGACTACAGAGGAATAGACCGGCCTCCTGAAGGCCTGCATGAGTGTATCTATATCTGCCCAGATCTCTGAGCTGAAACCTGTACTTCCTGCATCCATTATTCCCACAACCTTCCAGTTCCTGAGACCAAATCTCAACTCGTCACCAAGCTGAAGACCCTTAAATCTCCTTGATATGGAGCTCCCAACCACTATCTCTGAAGAGCCTGGCAAGGGCATCCTTCCCTTAACAATCCTTACACCCTCCCTTAAAAGAAGGGAGTTCCTTCCTATGCCCCTTATAACAACATTTGAAGGCTTGTCTGCATCCTTCTTGTATAGATTTATAAGAACCACCAGCTCCCTTGCACAAAGGACCGACCCGTCAGGAGCCCTTTCTATCTCTGGAAGGGTCTCAAGGATAGCTGCCTTGGACCTTTCAATAACACTCACCACCTCAGCCTGTGAGCCCTTCCTCAGGACGATAACATTATCAGGAGAACCTGTATCCACAAGGGTCTGCCTGAGACCTTCAGAGATCATCTGGACTGAGCAGAAGACAAAGATCACAAAGGCCATACCCATACCTGTAAGTATGGTGGTGAGACGCCTCGTCCTGAGATTCCTCAGGTTATATCTTATAAATAGAATCATCCCACCCTTGTAAGGGCACTCTGCACCGGGACATTGATTGCCTTTAATGAAGGAGCAATTCCAGAGGAAATCCCCACCGAGAGTGCTATAAGTATGTCAAGGAGGATCGTCTCCTTCGTAATATGAAAGACAGGAAGGAGTGTGCCCATAGCATCCACAAATATCTTTGCAGAAGGAAAGGTAAGGATAATCCCGAAGATGGCACCTGTCATGGTTATGATAATAGACTCTCCATATATCAGAAGAGACAAATGAATCCAGTGGAAACCCAGGGCCTTAAGTGTTGCATATTCTGAGAGTCTCTCCCTTACATTCATCGCCATGGTATTAGATACGATCAAAAGGATGATAATAATAAGAACTATCGAGACGATCTTGATCGTAATGAGTATCGCCTCTGTCATAGCAACAAATCCCATCTGGAAGGCCTTTTCTGTCTCTGTAAGGGTCTCTGCAAGGGAGTTCTTGAAGAGCCCATCTATCTCAAGGGCTATCTCAGCAGCCCTCTTAGGATCATCTATACCAATGAGAAAGAAGCCCACATGATCTGCCCTTAAGGGAAAGGTCCTCTTTAGACCCTCATTTATATAATCCCAGTGAAAGAATACCTGTGTCTCATCTGTAGTTGGTGTAAGTCCCCTGTATATTGCCCTTATAACGAATTCCCACTCCCCAGGGAATATCGTTCCTTTAAGAACAATGGTATCCCCTATCTTCCATCCAAATTCCTCTGCAACCTTTCTACCCACAACACAGGCCTTTCGGTCCTTTATAAAGGCCTTCTTCTGTTCTTCCGGAATTACATATTCAGGATAGAGCTCAAGATATGAAGCTGGCTCAACAGCAAAATTGGGAAAGAAATTCTTTTCTGATATATATATCCCACCAAACCACTGCCCATAACTTACAGTCCTTACACCCCTCACCCTTTTAATCCTGTCTTTATAGGAGAGGGGCAATGGTGTTGTCAGTGAGATGGCATTCCTCGTTACAAGTCTTGCCGGTGATGATGCCTCAACTCCTGAGTACCAGGCATCAATTATCGTCCTCAAAAAACCAAAGGCAAGAATCGCTATTGTTATTGCAAGGAC
This sequence comes from uncultured Nitrospirota bacterium, assembly GCA_947085365.1. Taxonomy (GTDB): domain Bacteria; phylum Nitrospirota; class Thermodesulfovibrionia; order Thermodesulfovibrionales; family CALJEL01; genus CALJEL01. Next base: position 14,444 of record CAMTWD010000124.1, read on the forward strand.
TGTAAGGACTGTTCTCAACCTCTGTCTGAAGGCATTTCTAAGAAGGAGTTTCAGCAGTAGCATCCAGTATCCCCTTATCTAGATGTCTTATCACCTTTGCCCTCCTTGCAGCCCTGGGGTCATGGGTAACCATTATAATGGTCTTTCCGTATTCTTCATTGAGCCTTGTCATGAGCTCCAGGACATCCTCTGCGGAGGTCTTATCGAGGTCACCTGTGGGTTCATCAGCAACGATTATGGTGGGATCAGTAACTACTGCCCTGGCGATGGCCACCCTCTGCTGTTCACCTCCTGATAGCTCCTTCGGATAATGATTCATCCTGTGGGTAAGATTTACTATCTTGAGGGCAGTCATGACATGTTCGTATCTTTCAGGACCTGACAGGCCCTTAAGGAGAAGTGGGAGTTCCACATTCTCAAAGGCTGTGAGGACAGGTATGAGGTTGTAAAACTGAAAGATGAATCCCACATGATCTGCCCTCCATCTGGCAAGTTCATTCTCCGAGAGTCTTGTAATATCAATTCCTGCGACGATGATACTCCCCTCATCCGGCTTGTCAAGTCCGGCTATGAGATTAAGGAGTGTGCTCTTACCAGAACCCGAGGGTCCCATTATGGCAAGGAACTCACCTTCGCCTATGGTGAGATTTATGCCCTTCAGGACAGATATTATCTCTGAGCCACGCCTGTAGGATTTTGAAAGATTCCTGATCTCAACAATTGATCCCTTCTGCATTAATCCCTGAGCCTTATCTTCATGCCTGATCTGAGACCACCTTCAGGTCTCAGGACCACCTTCTCACCAGGCCTGAGTCCCTTCTTTATCTCTATAAGGGACTCACCTATCCTCTTGCCTGTCAAGACCTCCCTCTCCCTCAGTCTGTTATCCTCTACTACATAAACAATCTCCCTGCCATCCTTTTTGATGATACTTGATGGATTTACAGCGATCACAGGCCTTAATGACAGTTCATCGAGTCTTCTGTCCACAAAGGTCACCTTGGCACTCATATCAGGCAGGATGCCCTTAATCCTCTCAACAAATTCCACCTTTACCTTGATGGATGCCTTTGTCCTGTCTGCAGTGGGTATGATCCTCTTTACCCTTCCTCTGAATCTTCTGTCCGGATAGGCGTCAAGCTCTATGACACAGTCCTGCCCCTCATTGATCGTTGATATATTCTGCTCAGAGACATCCACATCCACAATAAGGGAATCAAGGTCAGCAATGGTGACTATGGAGGCCCTGGCATTCTGGGCAGCTCCAAGGGGTGTGATTATATCACCCACATCAGCATCCTTTGTAAGGACAACCCCATCAAAAGGTGCCTTTATGAGGGTATACTCAAGATTGATCTCAGAGGCCCTGAGGGCTGCTTCAGCAGACCTTACAGAGGCCTCCTGTGATCTCTTTAATGCCTCTGCCCTCAGGAGCCTCGCATAGGAGGCATCAAATTCTGCCCTTGATATAAAACCCTTTTCTAATAACTGAAGATTTCTTTCATAATCCTTCCTTGCATCATAGAGTTCTGCCTCTGCGTGGCTGAGATTTGCCTTCTGGAGCTCAAGATTTGCCTTCGCCTGCTCAAGGCCTGCAAGGAGGTCCCTGTTTTCAAGCCTTGCAATGAGCTGACCCTTCTTTACAAGGCTCCCTTCCTGAACACCAATCCATTCCAGTGTGCCTGTGGTCTTTGCACCAACAGAGGCCCTCTTTTCTGGCACAACATATCCACTGGCACTGAGAAGGGAATAATCCTGATAGGGATATACTAAGGAGACACCCGTTGTCTCTACCTTATTGTTACTTCGATAAAGGATCAGAATCACTAAAGAGAGAAGAGGGATTATTATCAGTAGGTATATAATTCGCCTCTTCCTTTTTGACGGCTCCTTCCCCTTCTCAATTCTCAGGGCAGAGATCTCGTTTCTTTTCATGGGGGCTCCTATTATGGAAGATACAAACCTTCTACAAAATGGACAGAATGCCAAAAAAGAGGCCGGGCTCTAAAGAGCCCGGCCTCTGATAAATCTACATTAAACCGTTGCCTTCGTCAGATCCTTTGCCTTTTTCGACTTCTCCTTAATAGCAGCCTGAGCTCCTGCAAGCCTTGCAATAGGAACCCTGTAGGGTGAACAGCTCACATAATCAAGCCCGATCCTGTGGCAGAACTCCACGGAGGCAGGATCACCACCATGCTCACCGCATATTCCCAGCTTGAGGTCCCTTTTCACAGACCTTCCCTTCTTAAGAGCAATCTCCATGAGCTCTCCCACTCCCTTCTGATCAAGGGAGATGAAGGGGTCCTCTTCTATGATCTTCTGGTCAATGTAATAAGGAAGGAATTTTCCAGAATCATCCCTTGAGAGGCCATAGGTAGTCTGGGTAAGGTCATTCGTACCAAAGGAATAAAAATCTGCGTATCTGGCTATCTCATCAGAGGTTATAGCTGCCCTGGGAAGCTCTATCATCGTTCCAACAGTATATTTCACCTTCGTGTTATACCTTGTCTGAACCTCTTCAGCAACCCTTTCTACAAGCTCCCTCATCAATTTAAGTTCATTCACATGGGCAATCAAGGGTATCATTATCTCAGGAATGACCTTAACCCCTTCTTTTGTAAGCTCACAGGCTGCCTCCATTATTGCCCTTACCTGAATCTCATATATCTCAGGGAAGGTAATCCCTAACCTGCAACCCCTGTGACCAAGCATGGGATTGAATTCCTGAAGGGCCTTATTCTTTGCCTTGAGTCTTTCAACAGGCACATTCATCTCCCTTGCCAGTTCTTCAAGTTCCTCATCTGTGTGGGGCAGGAATTCGTGAAGGGGTGGATCGAGGAGTCTTATCGTTACAGGGAGACCATTCATCACCCTGAATATCTCTTTGAAATCGTTCTTCTGCATGGGAAGTATCTTTTCTAAGGCCCTCTGTCTTGCCTCTCTGTCTTCAGCAAGGATCATCTCCCTTACTGCCTTTATCCTGTCAGGCTCAAAGAACATGTGTTCAGTTCTGCAGAGTCCTATCCCCTCTGCGCCGAAATCCCTTGCAACCTTTGCATCCCTTGGGGTATCAGCATTTGCCCTTACACCTATCTTCCTGAACTCATCAGCCCATTTCATAATAGTATCAAAATCTCCTGTCAGCTCAGGCATCACTAAGGGGGCCTCACCAAGGATAACCTCCCCTGTTGTGCCATTAAGGGTGATATAGTCACCCTCCCTCACGATAATCTCATTATTGATGGTAAAATATCTCTCCTCTTCGTTTATATTTATTGCACCGCATCCCACAACGCATACCTTACCCATACCCCTTCCAACCACAGCTGCATGGGATGTCATACCACCTCTTGCCGTGAGTATCCCCTGGGCAGCAGCCATCCCACCGATGTCTTCAGGAGATGTCTCTGTCCTCACGAGCACCACCTTTTCACCCTTTTTAGCCCATTCCTCTGCCTGAGAGGCAGTAAAGACCACCCTTCCTACAGCAGCACCAGGTGAAGCAGGAAGACCCTTTGCAACCACCTTCACCTCTGCCTTTGGATCGATCATGGGATGGAGAAGCTGGTCAATCTGGGCAGGGTCTATCCTCATGATCGCTGTGGCCTTATCTATAAGCTTCTCCTTTACCATATCCACTGCTATCTTCAGTGCAGCCCTTGCAGTCCTCTTCCCCACCCTTGTCTGGAGCATATATAGTTTACCTTCCTGAATGGTGAACTCTATATCAAGCATGTCTCTGTAATGTCTTTCAAGCCTTTTATAAATCCTTTCAAGTTCTCTGTAAGCCTTTGGCATCCTTGTCTTGAGTTCGTCAATATGAAGGGGTGTCCTTATACCTGCCACAACATCCTCACCCTGAGCATTAATAAGACATTCTGCAAAGAATCTCTTTTCCCCTGTAGAGGGATCTCTCGTAAAGCCCACTCCTGTTCCTGAATTCTCTCCCATATTTCCAAAGACCATGGCAACGATGTTACAGGCTGTTCCGAGGTCATCAGGTATACCGTGAAGTCTTCTGTATTTCACAGCCCTTTCGCCAAACCACGAACCAAAAACAGCATTAATAGCGAGTCTTAACTGTTCATAAGGGTCCTGGGGGAAATCAGATCCCGTCTCTTTTTTATAAAGCTCTTTAAATCTCTCCACCACCCCTTTCAGGTCTTCAGCATCAAGATCTGTATCTAAGTGGACCCCCTTTTGCCTCTTTGCCTCCTCAAGGATATTCTCAAATTTCTGTCTATCTATACCCATCACAATGCTTCCGAACATGGCTATGAATCTTCTGTAGGCATCATAGGCAAACCTCTCATTATTGGTCTTTTTAATCAGGCCTCTCAGGGTCTCTTCATTCAGGCCAAGATTGAGAACAGTGTCCATCATTCCTGGCATCGAGAACTTTGCACCAGAACGGACTGATACGAGAAGGGGATTCTCGGGGTCACCAAACTTCATTCCCATGGCCTTTTCAACCTTCTTCATGTTTTCCAGAACCTGTTCCCACATCCCTTTAGGATATCTCTTGCCGTTCTTGAAGTATTCATTGCATGCCTCTGTCGTGACGGTAAATCCTGCAGGGACAGGTATTCCGAGGTTTGTCATCTCAGCAAGACCTGCTCCCTTACCTCCCAGGAGGTCCTTCATGTCGCCCCTTCCTTCGGCCTTTCCGTTCCCAAAGAAGTAGACATACTTTTTTACCTTTGACCTTTTTGCAGACTTCCTTGCCATAACCTATCCTCCATAAAGAAGATTTATCTATTTTAAGCTGACGGCTTATCAGGGTTTATAAAAATAGGCTTATTAAAATAGCCTAATTCAATTAAAAATTTCAAGCCTATTTCACCACAAAAAGGATAGGGCAGTAAAGAGAAAGGTAACTATACTCAGATATCCGTTCATATTAAAAAAGGCCATATCAAGCCTGCTCAGGTCATCAGGTCTGACAAGTCTGTGCTCATAAAAGAGAAGGGCTCCTGCGATAACAAGGCCAATATAATAGGGACCCTTCAGACCAAAGGCTATCCCTGTGATTAAAAGGAGGATCCATGTAATCATGTGGGCTATCCTTGAGATGGTGATGGCACTCTTTACTCCAAAGATAGCAGGGATAGAATAAAGGCCAAACTTACGGTCAAATTCTCTATCTTGAAGGGCATAAAGGATATCAAATCCAGCTATCCAGAACATAACGGCAAATCCAAGATATAATATCTTCGGTTCAAAATAACCCGTCACAGCTAACCAGGCCCCTATGGGTGCTCCTGATATGGTAAATCCAAGAAAGAAATGGGATAGCCATGTAAATCTCTTTGTATAGGAATAGAGGAGGATAAAGAGGATCGCCACAAAGGAGAGTCTGAAGCAGAGGTCATTGAGCATCCAGGCTGAAAGGATGAATACTATAAGTGAAGTGATTACAAGACCCAGGGCCTCTAAGAGACTAACCCTTCCTGAAGGTATCTCCCTCATGGATGTCCTGGGATTGAGCCTATCTATTTCTCTATCAATGATCCTGTTTAAGGCCATTGCGGATGTCCTGGCAGAGACCATAGCTACTATTATCCACAGAAACTTCTCTGCTGGAGGAACCCCACCTGAGGCTATAAAGGCTGATGTGAGGGCAAAGGGAAGGGCAAAGACGGAATGAGAAAATTTTATAAGACTCAGATAGGCAGATAACCTCTCAAGGATTCTGTTTCTAATCAGGACTTCCATTTTACAATAAAATATTATATCAGAGACCCCAATCCTTCTTAAACAGAACGCATTAGATCATAAAAAATGTCCCCGAATCACCTCTGGTTAGATCAAAATTACTGTCCCTAAGTAAATATTACCGAGAGATAGAAATTTCCCAATAGTCCCCTCTCACTTGATGGTCCCCCTCACCCTCGCCCTCTCCCCAAAGGGGAGAGGGAATAAGAAAATAGGGACTCTCTCGCCAAAGGGGATAGGGATCCCAAAAAACAGGCTGAAGGCGATAGGCTGAAGTTAAAAGACAAAAAAGAAATAATTCTTTATTCTATCTTCAGCCTTCAGCCTAAAGCCTTAAGCCTATTTGGGAGGTAAACCTGCACCTCCGAGGTGCAAGAATCTTAAACAAATATGAGAGACCTCAGGGACAAAATTATGATCTAACCAATACCCCATTCCGGGGACATGGAATTTTGATCTAACACGATAATAATTCATGACGCTTTTGTTATGGCTCTACCCATAATTCTTTCAAGTTCTACTATCTGCTCATGATATTCTTTAAGTGTATTAAAATAATACCTTTTTGTCTCTAAAAGTCTCTGGCGCGCCTCAAGGAGATAAAGCATATTAAGCTGCATTGCATTAAAGTATTTTTCTGCATACTCCACTGCTTTAATGCGAGCAGGAAGTATCTCTGTCTTTATGAGATTTATTTGCTGACTTAGCAGCGAGAGCCTTTCAAGGGCA
>CAMTWD010000125.1:0-8910 GCA_947085365.1 uncultured Nitrospirota bacterium
CAGCCAATACCTTTCAAGGCCAATAATGAGACTGAGGTCAGCAGCAGAAGAGATCTCAAAAGGCAATCGTGATATCAGGATAGATATCACTGGAACTGATGAGATAGGAGATCTGGCAAGGAGTTTTAATGTAATGGTGGAATCCCTTAAAAGGGAGGAGGAGATAAGAAAACACCTCATGTCAAACATTGCCCATGAATTGAGGACACCCCTTACAATTATCAAGACACATATCGAGGCCATGGAGGACGGGATCATCAGGGACAGGGATAAGGGACTCGAGAATATAAAGGGCGAGATCAACCGCCTCATAAAGCTCATAAAGGGTATAGAGGATATTACGACTGCAGAGGCAAGCTTTTTCACAAAAGGAGAAGTCACAGAGGTGAATCTCAGGGAATTCCTTTCAGAGCTTTTAGGAGAACTCAGACCAGCCTTTAAAGAAAAGGGACTTGAAATAACCCTTATGAAGCAAGAGGAGATCGTAGTTGCCACAGATATAGAAAAATTAGAAAAGATCCTAAGAAACCTCCTCTCCAATGCCCTGAAGTTTACAGAAAGGGGAGGGGTATGGATAGATTATGGCTTACAGGAGGGGAATTTTTACATAGAGATAAAGGACTCTGGAAGAGGCATCCCTGAAGATAAGATTCCCTTTATATTTAACCGCTTCTACAGGATTGAGGGATCAGGAAGTGAAGGCATAGGTCTTGGGCTTGCCATCGTGAAAGAACTGGTGGATATTATGGGTGGAAGGATTGAGGTTCAGAGCAGGATAAATGAGGGCAGTACATTCAGGGTATATCTTCCGAAGGGATAATAATTCACATCTTCTTCATCCATCCTTCATATTCTCTTCAAGATCTCCTGATATTATCATAATCAGAAACCCGTGGGGTTTCGGACCTAACAGAGATAAAGGGAGGTATGAATTATGAAGAGATTAGTAGGTCTGCTCTTAAGCATCCTTATCTTCACCGGTATCGTCTATGCTAAGGAGTATGAGGTGAAAAAGAGTGCTGATGGATACGATGTGACTGTAAAGATTGACAGAAATCCACCTTCTGTTGGAAAGAATAATGTTACCATCTCTATTACAAAGGATGGCTCCCCGATTACAGATGCAGAGGTAATCGTTAACTACTCCATGCCACCAATGCCAGGTATGCCACCCATGGATTACAAGACCAAGGCAGCCCTAAAGGGAAAGGAATATACAGCAGTAATGGATCTCAGCATGTCAGGTCCATGGAATGTAGGTATTAAGATCAAGAGGGGTGGAAAGACCACCACAGTAAAATTCAATCTGGATGTGAGGTAAATCATGAGGGAGGTCCTCATCGCCACTGTACTCCTCTTCCTTCCAGCAGTAAATGGCATTGCTGCTGATGAGGACCTCTATCCTGTCCTGAAGTTAAAAGACCTTCTTCAGAGGGCAGAGGCAGAGAATCACGAGATTGCCATGGCTCGCAAAAGGATTGATGCTGCGAGATACAGAATCCCACAGGCCAGTGCCCTACCCGATCCCATGTTCATGATAGGTTATGAAAACGAGGGATGGAATAGATACACCTATGGCGAGATGGCAGGGTCAAGATGGATCTTCTCAGCATCCCAGACCATCCCATGGCCTGGTAAATTATCAACTCAGAAGAAGGCATCCCTGAAGGAGTCGGAAGGCCTAGTAGAATCCTATAAAAAGACAAGGTTATCAGTCTTTGAGGAATTAAAGACTCGCTATTATGAACTCCTTTACGCCTATAAGGGTTATGATATCTCAGAGGAAAAGATAAGGATCTTCGAGATAGTTGAGGAGATCGCCTCTACAAGATATGCCTCCGGAATGATGCCAAGTATTGCCGACCTCACGATGGCACAGTCAGAAAAATATATGGCCTTTCAGGAACGGATAATGTTCAAACAGAAGATAGAATCCTTAAAGGCAATGATAAATGCACTTATAGGAAGGAGTCCTGAACTGCCCCTTGGAAGACCTGAAGAGACCATTGAAGAAGAACCAAATATCCCAGAAGATCTCATCAAGATGGCGTTAGAGCATTCACCAGAAATAAAGGAAAAAGAAAGGGTCCTCGAATGGAGCACCCTTAAACTTGAGGAGGCACGACTTCAGTACTATCCTGACTTCACCATTACAGGTACAGTATCATTAAGGCCCAGACCTTATGAAGATATGTGGGGCCTTACCGCCTCTATTAACATTCCGATATTTTACAGGAAAAAACAGAGGATGGGGATCTTAGAAAAGGAGGCAGAAAGAGAAGAGGCCTATCATGGTCTTCTTGGAGCTAAACAGATAGTTTTGTCAAATATTATAGAGACCCTATCTATGATAAAGGCCTCCCAGGAACTCATGAAGCTCTACAGAGATGCCTTTATCCCTAAGGCTGAACAGAGCCTTGAGGCAAATTTATCATCCTACAGGTCAGGAAGGGTAGAACTTGTCCAGGTGATTAAGTCATTGAACAGACTCATTGATTACAAGCTCCTCTACTGGCAACAGGTTACCGAAAGGCAGAAGGCAATTGCAAGACTGGAGAGACTTACAGGTCTATTCCTTGATGGAGGGATAAAAGGCAATGAAGATTAAAAAGGCAATAACGGCATCTATATTTTTTATAATGACCCTCCTTTCACCCTTTGGGATAAAATCAGTATCCCCAGAGGAGAGACCAGCCATCGAGGTTACAGAGACACAGCAAAGATACGCTGGTATCAAGACCTATAAGGTAAAACCTATCCTGATGAAAAGATCCCTCAGGACAGTAGGGACGATAAAGTATGACGAGAGACTCCTTTATACCATAACTACTAAATTTGAGGGCTGGATTGAGAAACTCCATCTTAATTATACAGGACAGTATATCAAAAAGGGTAGCCCTGTTGCTGAGATCTACAGTCCTGAACTCCTTTCAACGCAGGAGGAATTCCTCTCAAGCCTTAGATACCTGAAGAGGGCTGAAGAACTGGGGTCAGAGATACTCATAAAAGACGCAGAGAGGGTTGTAAGGGCAGCAAGGCAGAGGTTATCTCTCTGGGATATCCCGGAAGAGGAGATCAAGAGGATTGAAACGACGGGTACACCCTTAAAAAGGCTCACGATCCTCAGTCCAGTTGATGGATATGTAATTAAGAAATATGTTGTAGAGGGTTCAAGGGTGATGCCAGGAGAGAGGCTCTTTGATATTGCTGACCTCCGTCAGGTATGGATAATAGCAGAGATATACGAGCAGGATATAGGGCTTCTGAAAGACTTAAAGAGTGCCACAATCCGTTTGAGCTCCCTGAGGTAAAAGGCCATAAAGGCGAAATTGGATTATATTTATCCAGAACTGAATCCCACTACAAGGACATTAAAGGTGAGGTTTGTTGTTCCCAATGAAGGCAATATCCTCAAACCAGAGATGTTCACGGAGGTGACCATAGATATTCCCCTTGGCAGGAGACTTGCCATACCGGAGGATGCCATTATCGATACAGGCAGAAGGACAATCGTTTATGTAAAAGTTGATCAGGAGACCTTTGAGCCAAGGGAGATACTTACAGGAATAACTGCTGATGGGATGAGGGAGGTTCTAAAAGGAATAAAAGAGGGAGAAGAGGTGGTATCTCAGGGGACATTCCTTATTGATTCTGAGGCAAAGCTAAAAGGTATAAAACCCCTGCCATTAAAATAGCCATGATCTCAGGGATTATAGAATTCAGTGCAAGAAACAGATTCTTTATCTTCCTCATAACAGTTATACTCATTGCCTGGGGATACTGGTCTTTAAGGCATACACCCCTTGATGCCATCCCGGACCTGAGCGACCCGCAGGTAATAATATATACAGAGTGGCCAGGCAGAAGCCCTGATCTCGTGGAAGACCAGATAACCTATCCCATCTCCTCCACACTCCTTGCAGCACCAAAGGTGCAGGTTGTTAGGGGATTCTCCTTCCTGGGTAGCTCCTTTGTATATGTGATATTTGAGGAGGGAACGGACCTCTACTGGGCCCGTAGCAGGATACTTGAATACCTCCAGACAGTGCGGCAGAAACTCCCTCCAGATGTAAGCCCTACACTCGGGCCTGATGCCACAAGTCTTGGCTGGGGTTTCATGTATGCCATCAAGGATGAAAAGGGACGACTCAATCTTTCAGAATTAAGGACACTTCAGGACTTCTATATCAAGCTCGCCCTTGAGAGTGTTGAAGGGGTCTCCCAGGTTGCAAGTATTGGTGGCTTTGTGAGGCAATACCAGATAGTGGTTGATCCTTTAAGATTGAAGGCCTATAACCTGAGCCTTATGGATGTGATGAACGCTGTAAAAAAGGCAAATCTGGATGTAGAGGGAAGGGTCCTTGAGCTCTCTGGTGCAGAATACATGATCAGGGGAAGGGGATACATCAGGAACCTTGATGACCTGAAAAATACAACCCTGAGATCCTATAGTGGAGTCCCTGTTTTCTTAAAGGATGTTGCAAGGATAGAACTCGGACCTGAGATAAGACGGGGCGTGGCTGACCTTGATGGAGAGGGAGAGGTTGTTGGTGGCATAGTGATTGTGAGATTTGGAGAGAATGTCCTTAATGTTATAAAGAGGGTGAAGGAGAAGTTAAGAGAGGAGGTAGAGCCCTCTCTTCCTGAAGGCGTTAAGATTATCATAACCTATGACAGGTCAGACCTTATATACAGGGCTATTGATACCCTTAAAGATAAGATAATAAAGCTTTCCATTGCAGTGAGTGCTGTATGCCTTGTATTCTTATTCCACCTTCCCAGTGCCTTTGTAATAATCCTTACATTACCCGTTGCGATAATAGCCTCCTTTATCCTCATGTATCAGTTAAAAGTTACATCAAATATAATGAGCCTGGGCGGTATCGCCATAGCAATAGGTGCAATGGTTGATGCTGCAATAATAATGGTGGAAAACAGTCATAAGAAACTTGAGGAATGGGAGATTATCAAGAGGACTATCCCCGAGGATCAACAGAAGAGAGTAAGAAATGAACTCATCATAGAGGCTGCAAAGGAGGTAGGGCCTTCCCTCTTCTTCGCCCTGCTGGTTATCACGGTGGGGTTTCTCCCTGTCTTTGCCTTAGAGGCACAGGCTGGAAGGCTCTTTAAACCCTTAGCCTATACAAAGACCTTCGCGATGCTCTTTGCTTCATTTCTGGCAATCACCCTTACACCTGCATTAATGACAATACTTATAAGAGGAAAGATCAGGCCTGAGGAGAAGAATCCCATAAGCATATTACTCCACAGGATATTCGAACCTATCATAAGACTTGCCTTAAGGTTTAAATACCCTGTAATTGCCCTTGCCATAATTATTATGGCACTCACCTACATACCACTTAAAAAACTGGGGACAGAATTCATGCCACCACTCTACGAAGGGACACTCTTTTATATGCCTGTTACTGCACCAGGTCTATCCATATATGAGGCAGGAAGACTCCTCCAGATTCAGAACAGGATCCTTAAGTCCATACCAGAGGTGGAGCAGGTCTTTGGAAAGGCTGGAAGGGCAGAGACTGCCACTGATCCCGCACCCCTTGAGATGTTTGAGACGGTGATCAATCTAAAACCAGAATCTCAGTGGAGGCCCGGAATGGATGTGGAGAAACTGAAGGATGAGATGAATGAAAAGCTCTCCATACCTGGGGTTGCCAATTCCTTCACCATGCCCATAAAGGCGAGGATTGATATGCTTGCCACAGGTATAAGGACACCAGCAGGAATAAAGATACTCGGGCCTGACCTTGAGACGATCGAAAAGATTGGTCTTGAGATTGAGAAGGCAATAAAGGATATCCCTGGAATCAGGAGTGTCTATGCCGAAAGGGTAAATACAGGATATTTTATTGATATAAAACCCAGAAGAGAGGTGATTGCAAGATATGGTCTATCTGTTGAGGATGTGCATAGTGTTATCCAGACGGCCCTTGGAGGCATGAATATCACCACCACAGTGGAGGGAAGGGAAAGGTATCCTGTAAACATAAGGTATCCCAGGGAACTGAGGGACTCCATCGAGAGGATTAAAGACCTTCCAGTGATCCTGCCGTCAAAGAATATGGAAGGCCCTCCGGATACCGGCCAGGAGATGGAGGGTAGCAAAAGCCCTTCAGAACCCCAGGCAATCTTTCTACCCCTTAAGGAGCTTGCTGATATAGAGATTAAATCAGGTCCAACCCTGATAAAATCAGAAGAAGGCCTTCTTGCTGCCTATGTGTATATAGATTTTACAAGCAAGGATATAGGTGGGTTTATCGAAGAGGTGAAAAAGAGGGTAAGGGAGCAAGTAGAGATACCACCTGGCTACAGGCTTCAGTACAGTGGAGAGTACGAATACATGCTCAGGACCCACCAGAGATTGCAGATTGTGATACCCCTCACTATATTCATCATCTTTATTCTCATATACTTGAATACACGCTCTGTCCTCAAGACCTTTATAGTGCTCCTTGCCGTCCCCTTCTCTCTTGTAGGTTCCTTCTGGTTACTTTATCTATTGGGATACAACCTCTCCACAGCAGTATGGGTTGGTCTCATTGCCCTTGCAGGTATTGATGCAGAGACAGGAGTCGTGATGCTTCTATACTTAGAGCTCAGCTACCAGAAATGGCTTAAGGAGGGAAGACTGAAGAGCCGTGATGACCTCAGAGAGGCCATAATGGAGGGAGCTGTAAAAAGGATAAGGCCAAAGCTTATGACTGTAAGCGTTATCCTCGCAGGACTGATACCAATAATGTTCAGTCATGGCGTAGGTGCAGATGTGATGAAAAGAATTGCCGCTCCCATGATAGGCGGGGTTATCACATCAACAATACTGGAGTTGATAATCTACCCTGTCATATACATGATCATAATGCAGAGAAAGATTCGTTAAAATACCGACAACTGTTACCTCGCCACCTACTGTTACCTCGCCACTTGAGGTTTCAGAACCTCAAAAAGGCGCCTATGGAACCATATCTCTTGAGGTCTTCAAAATCCCCTAAAAGGACCTCCACAAGGGCATCCTGCTGAATTGCCCTCTCTCCAGCAAGGGCAACAATGTCCTCCACATGAGTCATCTCCGTCTTACAGTATGGACAATCCTTCAGTGGCTGGGGCGTCAGAAATCCACAGTTACCGCAGGCATAACCTGTGGCTTGAAGATCCCTTGATATAAGCAGTTTCATTACCCTCTTTTCCTGAAGGGCATTAAGGACATCCTCAAGACCGAGGGCAGCGGGCCCCCTCTTCAGGGCTGTCTCTATAAGCCTCTTAACCTCCTCAGCCTCCTTCTTCCTTTCGTACTCCAGCAGGATGGGTTCAACCCTCCTTAAGACCTCATCAGGTTTTGCAAAGAGCTCCACATTTACAGTGCCGATAACCTTTTCTTTAAACTCTCCTGGGAGCATCTTCTTTACCATTGTAACAGCCTCTACAGAACCACCAAGAATAAGCCTTCCAATGTATTCCCCGCTCATAAATTGAGCAAGCCTGTCGAGCACATCCTTCAGATGAAGACCCACATGGTAATCAATATGCCTTTCATAATGATCCTGAGAAAGGGCAAACCACCCACCCTTTTTATGTCTTCCTGGGACATCAGGGGTATGGACCTCACCGTATTCCACGATCTCACCAAGGTGGACCACAAAGATCCTTGCCCTCTCCCTGTCAACAAGAAGGACACAATATCTCTGATAATTATCAAGGATATCCGTCAATGGCTTAATATAAGGAAATCTATCCACAACAATCTCATTCTTCACAGGCAGATTCAGGTGATATTCCTTCCAGAAGGAGTCATCCTCGCCGCTCAGTATCACGAGCCCCTTTTTAAAGAGCCTTTTACTCGCAAGGAGATAATCTTCTATCTTTTCAAGTGCTGGGCCTACCCTCCTGTAAACCTCCTTCTCCAGTCTCTCTTTTGTATCCTTCATCATATTCTTGAAATGGACTAAATAATCACCCCTCTTATTAAAGATGGGATCAACATTCAGATAAAGACTCACAAAATATCCCTTGCCATCCATTGCACCTATCTCTTTTAATTCAGCCCTGCTCAGCATAAACCCACCTCCTGAAAAGATTTAAGGTCTCCATGAAGTATAGAAAGGGCAGATCCTCCAATAATTGTATCATAGAGGGCAAGAAAAGATAAAACCGATAAAAGGAGCCATCTGTCATAGTCCCACACATCGTTACCACCCTGTTTTATATCTTGCATCTGCCCTTTTGAGAAATTCTGCCTCATCTTTTATCTCAAGCCTCAGTCATCTGCCCGAAAAATAGAGATAGAAATTCCCCAATAGTCCCCTTCCATTGACGGGACCCCCCTCACCCTCTCCCCAAGGGGGAGAGGGGTCCCCAAAAAATCAAAGATTTTTTGGGGTAGCGGTAGGGAATAAGAAAATAGAGGGTTGAGAGGATTAACAATTTTCTATCTCTATTTCAGGGGCAACAAACTTCGCACTATTGACGAACCCACTAAAAAGTGATAAAATGAGAGGTATGAAAAGGGTTTTAATTCTAATAATCATTTTATTAAATTCTGTTACCCTCTCTCTCGCTAAAGAGATTCCTTTTACTCAAGATGACAGGGATAGGCTTATAAGGCTTGAGGAAGGGCTTAAGGCAGTAAATCAGAGGATTGACAGTCTTGACAAAAGGATTGACGGTCTTCAAGGGCTGATGTATGTGGTCATTGGTGCTGTGATAGCCCAGACGATTGGTATTGTAGGCTTTGTTTTATGGGACAGAAGAACAGCCCTTGCACCTGCGATCAGGAAGAACAAGGAGCTTGAGGAAAAGGAGGAAAAAGTAGAAAAGGCATTAAGGGAGTATGCTAAAAAGGAGCCACGATTGGCAGAGATATTAAGAGAGGTAGGTTTACTGTAAAGTAGC
>CAMTWD010000126.1:0-18404 GCA_947085365.1 uncultured Nitrospirota bacterium
AAGATTGCCCTTCTTTCCGGCTCCAAATATTCTTTATAATCCTTGACTGCCTCGCCGTTTTCCACTTCTCTTTTCATATCTTATGAAAGCATCTCTGAGAGGCTAACTGCTTTTATATAAAGTATCTTACGAAAGGCCTTTAAGCCTTGTCAATGCGATAGGTTGACATATCTCCACCCTGTGATAAATAATACTTCATTAGTTCATGACATAGGCCTCTCCAAGAGGACAGAATACTTACCAAGAGGAGCTGGATGAAAAGGCTTTCAGAAAAGGCCTCTGTGCTTATTGAGGCCTTGCCATACATAAGGAATTTTTATGGAAAGACCTTTGTAATAAAATATGGCGGTGCGGCCCAGGTTGATGAGACCCTAAAGGCCAGTTTTGCCCAGGATATAGTACTTCTTAATTTTATAGGCATTCATACCATTGTAGTGCATGGGGGAGGCCCCAAGATATCAAAGACTATGGAACAGATGGGTAAAAAGCCCCAGTTTGTTCATGGCCAGCGTATTACCGATCGCGAGACTATGGATATTGTTGAGATGGTCCTTGCCGGGATTATAAATAAAGAGATAGTAAACCTGATTAACAGTCATGGAGGAAAGGCCGTCGGCCTGAGCGGCAAGGACGGGGGCCTCATACGGGCGAAGAAGAAGTTGATTAAGAAGAAAATAGAAGAGACCAACACAGAGGAGATAATAGATCCTGGACTCGTGGGGGATGTGGAGGAGGTTGACCCATCGATTCTAAATGCCCTTAAGGACAGAAACTTCATCCCAGTAATTGCACCTGTGGGTTATGATAAAGAAGGTAATACACTGAATATAAATGCAGACTATGTGTCATCAGCTATAGCAGGAAGCATCCAGGCAGAAAAACTTATACTGATGACAGATGTCCCCGGGATAATGGACGAGAAGGGTAATCTCATATCCTCTATAAAGGCCTCTAAGGCAGAGAAATTGATTGATCGCGGAGTAATCAAGGGAGGAATGATCCCAAAGGTCCAGGCATGCATAAATGCCCTTAGGCAGGGGGCATCAAAGACATATATAATCGATGGAAGGATAGAACATGCCCTCCTCCTCGAGATATTCACAAAGGAAGGGATAGGGACAGAGATCGTTCTTTAACCTTTATTTCCACCACCCAATGAGTATGGTCTCAAGATCGAGATTTATTAAACATCTCTGCCTCTTCTCTCTCCTGAGCTTAGTATTCCTCTCCTCTGTCTACCTCTTAACAATCCCTGATACGAAGTGGCTCAGGGATAAGAACCCTGAAATTACCTCCTTAATGAAATATAGGTTAAAGACCGCACAAAAGGGCTACAGTATCAAAAAGAGATGGGTGAAGCTCTCCCAAATATCTCCTTATCTCATAAAGGCTGTATTGATCTCTGAGGATGATAAATTTTACATCCATGAGGGTTTTGATCTAGAGGGAATCATGGAGGCAATAAAAAAGGATATCAAAAAGAGGAGATTTGTTGCCGGAGGAAGCACTATCTCACAGCAGCTTGCCAAAAACCTGTTTCTCACACCTGAAAAGACTATCTCAAGAAAAATAAAAGAGGCAATTATAACATGGCGACTTGAGAGGAACCTCTCGAAGAAGAGGATACTGGAACTTTATCTCAATGTAGTGGAATGGGGACCAGGTATCTTTGGTGCAGAGGCAGCTGCAAATTATTATTTCGGGAAGCATGCCTCGGAGCTTACACCTGAAGAGGCTGCAAGGCTTGCAGCAGTTCTGCCAAATCCCTTAAGATACCATCCCCTTGGAAACTCCAAGTTTGTGCAATTCCGATCGTCCCTTATTCTTGAGATTATGAAGAGAAGGGGCATCATACCACCTGAATATGAGATACAAAGGGACACAGTCCAAGATGAGGAGGTAGAAGATACAGGAGATCAGGAACAGGTTGGTGAAGAAAAAGAGATGAGATAGACCTATCTTACAAAGGTGAGCCAGTCTCTATATCTTCTATTCCTTCCCTTTACAATATCAAAGAATATAGATTGAAGCCTCCTTGTTACCTCACCAGGTCTGCCATTGCCAATAACCCTCCCGTCAACCTCCCTTATGGGTGTCACCTCTGCTGCCGTGCCAGTAAAAAAGGCCTCATCAGCAGTGTAGAGTTCATCCCTTGTGAATCTCTCTTCAACGACCTCAATACCCTCATCAGCTGCTATCTTCATGATAGTATCCCTTGTTATACCCTCAAGAATGGATGTGAGTGGTGTTGTCTTGAGGATACCCTTTCTCACTATGAAGATATTCTCACCACTACCCTCTGATACATATCCATCTGCATCCAATAGAAGGGCCTCATCGTATCCATTCATTATTGCCTCTCTCTTTGCAAGCTGAGAATTCACATAATATCCACTCACCTTTGCCCTTGCAAGAAAGGAATTCACATGACCCCTTATGAAGGAGGATATCTTTACCCTTATACCATTCTTCAGCCCTTCTTCACCGAGATAGGAACCCCAGGGCCACACTGCTATTGCTACATTCACAGGATTATCCTTTGGATAAAGTCCCATGGCACCATAACCAAGATAGGCTATGGGCCTTATGTAACATTCTGAGACCTTATTCTCTTTTACCGTCTCTATGACGGCTGACCTCAGTTCTTCTGCTGAATAGGGAATCCTCAACATAAATATGGATGCTGACTTTATAAGCCTCTCTATATGATCCATGAGCCTGAATATTGCAGGGCCTTCAGGGGTCTCATAACATCTTATCCCCTCAAAGAGAGCAAGTCCGTAATGGAGGCTATGGGTGAGGATGTGGATCTTGGCATCATCCCAGGGAATAAGCCTTCCATCCATCCAGATCTTCTCAGTCTTATTTATCATCTTTTCACCTCAGGACCTCTTTTTTAAAGACTCTTTGATGAGCTCCTGGCCTATTACATTCCTCTGGATCTGGTTTGTGCCTTCGTAGATCTGCAATATCTTGGCATCCCTCATCATCTTCTCTACAGGATATTCCCTCATATATCCATATCCACCAAGTATCTGGACAGCATCTGTTGTAACCTTCATGGCCACATCAGTGGCAAAGAGCTTTGCCATGGCAGACTCCTTTGAAAAATCCTTTGCCCCACTATCCATGTATCTCGCCACTGAATAGACAAGGGCCCTTGCAGCCTCTATCTGGGTTGCCATATCAGCAAGCATGTGCTGAATTGCCTGAAAGCTGATGATAGGATGACCGAACTGATGTCTCTTCCTTGCATATTCAAGGGCCACCTCAAAGGCACCCTGGGCAACCCCAACACCCTGAGCCCCCACACCAACCCTTGAGTGATCGAGGGTCTTCATGGCAATAATAAAACCCATTCCCTCTCTTCCAAGGAGATTCTCTTTTGGAACTTTACAGTTCTCAAATATAAGCTCACGGGTTGCTGAGGCCCTGATACCCATCTTCTTTTCCTTTTTACCAAAGGAGAATCCAGGGGTTCCCTTCTCTACTATAAAGGCAGAGGCACCCCTTGCACCCTTTGATCTATCAGTAATGGCTATAACTGTATATATCTCTGCCTCCCCTCCATTCGTTATCCACTGTTTTGTGCCATTAAGGATATAGTAATCGCCTTCTCTCCTTGCTGTTGTCTCGATACCCCCTGCATCACTTCCAGCATTTGCCTCAGTGAGTGCAAAGGCTACAAGCCTCTTTCCACTGGCTATATCAGGAAGATACCTCCTTTTCTGCTCCTCATTGCCGAAGAGGATTATGGGATATGTGCCGAGGGCATTAGCTGCATAAGTGGTGGATACACCAAGACAGGCCCTTGATAACTCCTCCACTGCAATACAGAGCTCCAGTGCACCCTTACCAAGACCTTCATATTCTTCAGGAATAAATATCCTCAGGAGGTCTGCCTGGGCGATGGCCCTCATTATCTCCCATGGAAATTCCTCTTTTTCATCAAGCTCCTGCCTTACAGGAACTATCTTCTCCTCAGCAATCCTCCTCGCCACCTCCTTTATCATCAATTGTTCTTCAGTAAGAAAATAGTCCATCCCCTTTCCTCCCTTCTTCAAGATTATACGGGTGTTTATTTTCTCAAAGAGGGGATTACTTTGTCAAGAAAAAGCGGACTAACTACCCTTGACTTATTATATCTTTTTAGATTATCATATTTTCTCAAAAAATCCTGAGAAAAAGGAGCAGAAGATGAAGACTGTCTTTGCTAAGAAGTCAGAAATCCAGAGGAAATGGTATGTAGTGGATGCAGAGGGTGCCGTGCTGGGAAGGCTTGCCTCAAGGATTGCTATTTATCTCAGGGGCAAACACAAGCCCATCTTTACTCCGAATGTGGATACAGGGGACTTTATTATAGTGATTAATGCAGAAAAGGTAAGATTGACCGGGAAAAAATTAACTGACAAGATATATTACTGGCACAGTGGTTACAGGGGTGGCTTAAAGGCAGCAACTCCAAAGGAACTTCTCGAAAAGAATCCTGAAAGGCTTATTAGGGATGCTGTCTGGGGTATGCTTCCAAAGAACAGGCTGGGAAGACAGATGATAAAGAAACTCAAGGTCTATCGAGGACCTGAACATCCCCACCAGGCTCAGAGGCCTGAAAAACTGGATATTAAATAATTCCTTGGAGGAGTTATGGAGATTGCCTACAACGCTACTGGCAGGAGAAAGAGGGCTGTAGCAAGGGTCTGGTTGAAACCAGGAACAGGAAAGATCATAGTAAATCAGAAACCCTTAGAGAGCTATTTCCCCAGGGAAACCCTGAGGATGCTCATAAGACAGCCCCTTGAGATAACTGGAACGCTTACTAAATACGATGTATATGCCCTTGTAGACGGAGGAGGTCTGAGCGGACAGGCTGGTGCCCTGAGACATGGCATAGCCAGGGCCCTCGTAAAAATCGATGCGGACCTGAAACCAAGACTCAAGAAAGAAGGTTTACTAACAAGGGATCCAAGAGAGGTGGAAAGAAAAAAATACGGTCAGAAGAAGGCAAGAAAGAGATTCCAGTTCTCAAAGAGATAACATCCATCTTGGATCTAAAACCAGAATATGTTTTCAATTGCTATATGTGGAGGAAGTGGTTATACAGGCATTGAATTATTAAGGCTTCTGCTCCATCATCCCCTTGCAGATCTTAAAGTTGTTACCTCTGAAAGGTCGGCAGGGAAAAGGCTTTCAGAGATCTTTCCTCATCTTCGAGGAATAACGGATCTAGTACTCGAGCCCCTTGAAAAGGAAAGGATCAAAGAGAGGGCTGAGATATTCTTCCTCTGCCTTCCCCACGGCACCTCACAGGAGGTGGCTGATTATCTTGTTAAGAACGGTAAAAGGGTAATAGACCTCTCAGCTGATTACAGGTTAAAAGACCCGGAGATATACAGGGAGTGGTATAAAACAGAACACCTCTTCAGGGATACCCTCAAGAGAGCTGTTTATGGATTACCAGAACTCTACAGAGGGAATATCATGAAGGCTGAACTCATAGCAAACCCTGGATGCTATCCTACTGGAGCAATACTTGCACTCTATCCTGCTGTAAAGACAGGTATTATTGATATCGATTCCATAGTTATAGATTCAAAATCCGGTGTATCGGGAGCTGGTAGAAAGGCTGAAGTCACCTACTCCTTCTGTGAGGTTAACGAATCCTTCAGAGCCTATGCAATCGCAACCCACAGGCATACACCTGAGATAGAACAGGTGATTGGCGAAGTAGCAGGAAGACCTGTAAAGGTGAATTTTACCCCCCATCTCCTGCCCCTTGACAGGGGAATCCTTACCACAGTATATGCACCATTAAGAAAGTCCCTGAATGAGGAAGAGATAATGAAGATATATAAAGAGATCTACAGGGATGAACCCTTTATAAGGCTCTTAGAAACCCCTCCTGACCTGAAGAATGTGAGGGGGACAAACTTCTGTGATATAGGAATATTTGTAAACAAGAGGACAAATACACTCATCCTGGTATCAGCTATAGACAATCTTGTTAAAGGTGCTTCAGGCCAGGCTATCCAGAATATGAATATTATGCTTGGGATTGACGAGACCACAGGCCTCAAGGGAAGTCCATTATTTCCATGAGCATAAAGGTTCCAAGAGGATTTAAATTCTCAGCAGTAGAGGCCTCCATAAAGAGACCGGGTAGAAAGGACCTTGGCCTCATCTACTCAGATGTTGATGCAGTGGCTGGTGCGACCTTCACAAAGAATCTTATAAAGGCTGCACCAGTAAAGATCTCCATGAAGAAGATTACATCCCAGAGGGCAAGGGCTATCGTCGTAAATAGCGGCAATGCCAATGCCTGCACAGGTAAGAGGGGTCTTGAAGACACCCTCGAGATTATTAAATTGGTAGCAAAGGGACTCAAGGTAGATGAGAGGCTCGTTTATGCTGCCTCCACAGGTGTAATAGGCATACCCCTGCCCATGGAAAGGATCAGGTCAGCAATACCGGAACTGATTTCGAGCCTGGGAAAGGCATCCCTTGAGGATGTGGCAAGATGTATAATGACCACCGATACCTTTCCAAAATACCTCTCACTGGATCTGAAGGTTGGTGAGACAGTGGCAACGATTGCTGGTATTGCAAAGGGTGCTGGCATGATAAATCCATCAATGGCTACCATGCTCTGTTTCATCATCACAGACCTCTCTGTAGAACGCCTTGCCCTTTCTAAGGCACTCAAGGAGGCTGTAGAACAATCCTTTAACAGGATTACTGTAGATGGCGAATCTTCTACCAATGATACGGTCATGATCATGGCAAACTCCCTTGCTGGAAATGACACCATCACGATGAAATCCCGCCATTATAAAGAATTCAAGTCAGCCCTCAATACCCTTACTGGCGAGCTTGCAAGACAGATTGTCCGTGATGGTGAGGGTGCAACAAAACTTGTGAGGGTTACAGTGAAAGGGGCTCAAAATAAAAAGGATGCTGAAATGGCTGCAAGGGCTGTGGCAAATTCCCTTCTCGTAAAGACCGCTATTTATGGCAACGATGCAAACTGGGGAAGGATTATGTCTGCCCTGGGTGCATCAGGGGCAAAGGTAGTGGAGGAAAAGATTGACCTCTACTTCAATCATCTCCAGCTTGTCAACAAAGGAGTAAGCGCTGGAAATGATTCAACAGCAAATGAATTACTCAGGAGCTCAAAGGAACTGCATATCTTGATAAACCTGAACTCTGGTAAAGAAGAGTTTTCTGTACTTACCTGCGACCTTACAGAAGACTATGTAAGGATAAATGCAGAATACAGGACCTAACAGGTTAGGAGTAGTTTATCTCCGTAAGACCTCCCGCCTTCTTTCAGGACACCTATGGGTCTTTTCAAATGAGATAGAGAGCCCATTAAAAGGGTATAGGCCTGGCTCTATTGTAGAGATACGGGACAGGAAGGAGAATTTTCTTGGCATAGGTTATATAAACCCCCATTCATTAATAGCCCTGCGGGTCCTAACAAGAAGGAAAGAGGATATCAATTCAAGGTTTTTAGAAAAGAGGATAAAAGATGCCCTCTCCTACAGGGAAAAGGTCTTCACTGTTACTTCACAACTGAAGGATCTGGACTCCCTCAGGTTAATATACAGTGAATCAGATCTTCTTCCAGGCCTTATCGTGGATAAATATTCTGACTGGCTTGTTATACAGAGTCTCACAGCTGGGATGGATAATCTCCTGGATAAGGTGGTGGATATCCTTGACTCCCTCCTTAAGCCCTCAACCATATTTCTTAAGAATGATTCACCCATGAGACTCCTGGAGGGCCTCCAGCTCAAATGTGAGTTTTTGAAAGGGAAGGAAGAACCCCTTCCAGTTATAAGGGAGGGTGAGATCTTATTAAAGGTTGATCCCATCCGCGGCCAAAAAACAGGTGCATTCCTTGATCAGAGGGAAAACAGGCTGAGCCTTTCAAGGCTCATAAAGGGAGGAAGAGGTCTTGACCTCTTCTGTTACAGCGGTGCCTGGGGGCTACAGCTTGCAAAAAATGGTGCCCATGTAGTTATGATTGACAGCTCTGAAACTGCCCTAAGCCTTGCAAGGGAAAATGCTATGATGAATTCCCTTCTTGAAAGGGTATCATTTCTCAAGGCAGATGTATTTGATTTTTTGAGCGAAAACAGAAAGGAAGAGTATGACTTCATCATCCTTGATCCCCCTGCCTTTGTAAAATCAAGATCGAAGATAAAGGAGGCTATTAAGGGTTATAGATTTATAAATAGTGCCTGCATGAAGCTGTTAAAAAGGGGAGGAATCCTTGCCACCTCCTCTTGTTCCCATCACATATCCAGAGAAGAATTCCTCGAGATATTAAGGCAATCTGCCAGGGATACAGGTAGGCATGTAAGGATAGTAGAGATCAGGGGACAGGCAAGGGACCATCCAGTGCTTCTTCAGGTACCAGAGACAGAGTATCTTAAGTGTGTTATCCTGGAGGTCTTTTAGTTAATAAGTCCTTGAGTTGAAGGTGGCAAAGGAAGGGTTAAGTATCTCTATTCCTAAAATTACGATTATAAGATTATCTCATTTTCCCTCTTGACTTATACTACAAATTATGGTATTAATATATTATCCAACGCCTCGTTACCTCCCCTTAGGCTGCCTGTCCAATACCCACGGACAGGGAGCCTCTTTTTTTATGAAAACTCTATCAATCTATATCTTCTTGACCCAAGACCGAGTCTTTCAGCCTCCTCAATCTGAAGGATATAGGGTTTTTTATGAAGTGCCATCAATATATCATCACCCTGCCTTATACCCATATCCTCAGCTAAGGACTGGGGAAGTGGGGCCTTGCCAGTTATCATATCAAGGCTTGCCTGCTCTATAGCCACTATATCATCAGAGAGGAGGATTCCCTGATCTTGAATAACGGGTACTTCAGCCGCAGGCATACAGTCGCATTCGGGCTGGATCTCTGTAAGAAAATTTATGTAAAGGACCTTCTTCTCTTTAAAGGTACTGAGAACTGCTGCTGCAGCCTCTGCAAGAGACCTCATGAAGAGCTCATCATCACCTGGAAGCAGAAGGGCTCCCTCAGGGCATACCCTCGTACACCTGCCACATCTCCAGCACCTTTCATCATTATATGTAAATACATTATCCTTAAACTCGATACAATCAAGAGGACATATCTCCATGCACTGAAGACAGAGACTGCATCTTTCCCTGTTCCATACCAAGAGCCCCTCCCCTATGGTATGCATTGCACCTCTTCCACATCTCCATCCGCAGTGTCTGTGAGATCCACTCACTGCCCCCATAGCAAGATTCTTTATGGCACCTCCAAATCCCGCATTTATATGCCCCTTGAAGTGACTACAGACAACCATTGCAGGCACATCATAGATTACTGATGCCACCGCTATCTCTCCAAGGATCTCTCCAGCCTTGACCATAATATTGTCATTCCCATACAGGCCATCGGCAAGGACAACAGGTGCACCACAGGAAAGATGATTTATCCCGTTCTGATTGGCTACCTCAAGATAATCAAGTCCTTTTATTCTTACTGTATCAGTAATAAATGGCTTTGCCCCGATAGCCTTTAGTGCCTCAACAACCTTTCTTAAGAATACAGGCCTCACTATCCTGTGGGCACCTTCAGAGCCGAAGTGGGTCTTTAGGGCAACCCATTCATCCCTTTCAAAATACCGTGATAGGTCTATCTCTTTAAGAAGTCTTTCCAGTTTACCTGGAAGGCTCTCAGAATATCTCCACTTCTTTACCCTTGCTGAAATAAAATATACATCAGACATCCTTGCCTCTTAAGAGTCTGTTATAAATCAGGCCAATAATAGATCCAAACACAAGCCCGTCCAGAAATCCATAGATAAGACCAAGAAAACTGCCTATGGGAGTAATAGAATAACCAGGATAGATGGATTGTGCCAGTGCCTCAAGGAAAAGCCTTCCGTAACCGGTATAATAGGAAATCCATGTGGTGATAAAGAGCGATACCCCCCAAACTATTCCAAGGCTTATACCGAGATAAAGAGGCCTGAGTTTCATGATTACCTCCTTATTTCCATCTTCAGGCTTTTATCGTAAAGCTCCTTACTGGATATGTTATACATCTCTGAGACAGTCTTTACTGCCTCCTTCCTTCCCATTCCTCTCTTCATGAGAATCCTTACCTCCTCAAGGGCCTCTCCCATATTGAGGGTACGGGCAGAATTTCCTTCAAGAACTATCACATACTCTCCTGCGATTACGCTCCTCAGAAGTCCCTCATAAACCTCTTTGAGCATTCCCCTCATCACCTCTTCATGAATCTTTGTAAGCTCTTTAAAAACTGCAACCCTCCTCTCTCCAAAGATCTCCATCATGTCTTCAATCGTCTCAAGTAGCCTGTGAGGTGCCTCATAAAAGACGAGTGTCCTTCTTTCGAATCTGAGATCCTCCAGTTTTCTGCGTCTAAGGTTCCTTTTTGGAGGGAGAAAACCGCAGAAGAGAAACTCCTCTGTAGATAAACCAGAGATGCTAAGTGCCGAGATAAGGGCTGATGGACCAGGTATGGAAATAACATTTATACCCTCCTCAATTGCCCTTCTTATAAGGACTGCACCAGGGTCTGATATACCAGGAGTCCCTGCATCAGAGATAAGGGCAACGGATTTACCTGATTTAAGAAGAGAGATGATCTCCTCTGAACGGACCTTCTCCCTTTCACTCCAGTAACTTATCAAGGGTTTCTCTATCCCGTAGTGATTGAGGAGTTTCAGGGAATGTCTTGTATCCTCAGCAGCAATAAAATCCACCTCTTTGAGGATTCTTAAGGCCCGCAGGGTGATATCCTCAAGATTTCCTATGGGAGTGGCCACTATATATAAATGTCCTGGCATTACCTCTTAATAAAAGAATCCCTGAATCTGGTAAGCCACATGATATGGCTCTTCTCTTCATTTATAATCTCATCTACCATCTCTTTCTCTTTAACGGCATCCCTCAAACCATGGAAGTAAAGAAGGGTCTCCTTTTCAAAGGCAATGGCAAAACTTACTGCATCGTCAATACTTTTTATATCCTGCATTGCCTGAAGGGATTTACCGCTTCCCAGAAAGAACTCCGATTCTACCATCGCCCTCATATAGGCAGAGATATCCTCCCATCCCTCAGGTTCCTCTGTTCCTGTAATCTCGAGAAGTTCCTTGAAGGTCTTCTCGTGCCTCAACTCCTTATCCGCAAGGGTATTAAAGAGGTTCTTCAGTTTCTCATCATTTTTAAACCTCTCAGCCATGGTGGTGTAGAACTGATAGCCCAGCCTTTCTGTCTGCACTGCCTGTTCAATCACCTCACGGATTGTAAACTCCTTCATACCAACCTCCTTGATTTATTATTCTTGTTTTGGGGTATCCAAGGCCTTTTTAAGTCTCCTGTCAATCTTAAGGATCTCCTCAACATTATCACCAGAAAGTTCCCAGGAATACCTACCCTGAACATCCCTCTTTACCTTGATCTTTACTGGCTTTTCAGGTGTCACCTTTTCAATGACTGGAGATTTCTCTACTCTGAATTCATTATCTCTAACCCCTTTTTCTGAAGAATCCACCGAACATCCTAAGAGATGTAACAGAAGTATTATAATCAGAATTCTTCTCATCAGAAACTCCTGTAGGCATTTGTTATGGGAAACCTCCTGTCCTTTCCAAAGGCCCTTGGCGTTATCTTTATGCCAGGAGGTGACTGCCTTCTCTTGTATTCGCTCCTGTCAACCATCATTATAACCTTTGATACACAGTCCTCAGGACATCCTGAATCCACTATCTCATCAAAACTCCTGTCTTCTTCTATATAGGCCTTCAGTACTGGATCAAGTATCTCGTAGGGTGGAAGGGTATCGGTGTCCTTCTGAGAAGGCCTGAGTTCTGCTGATGGTGGCTTTATAAGAACCCTCTCGGGTATAACAGGAGACCGGGAGTTCCTCCAGCGGGCAAGCCTGTAAACAGTTGTCTTTGGGACATCCTTTATTACAGCAAATCCCCCAGCCATATCTCCATACAGAGTAGCATAACCAACGCTCATCTCGGATTTATTTCCTGTGGTTAGGACTAAAAGACCAAATTTATTTGAAAGTGCCATAAGGAGATTTCCCCTTATCCGTGCCTGAATATTCTCCTCAGTCACATCTTGGGGAAGGTCTTTAAATACTGAGCTAAATAAATCAAGATAGGCCTCAAAGATGGGTGTTATATTCAGTTCGATAAGCCTTATGTTAAGATTCTTCACCAGTTCTTGCACATCTTCTCTGCTTTCAATGGAGGTGTATGGAGAGGGCATAAATACACCGGTAACCCTCTCTTTACCAAGGCTATCAACAGCAATGGTAGCCACCAAGGACGAATCTATGCCACCGCTAAGGCCAATAAGCACACCCTTGAAACCGTTCTTCTCAACATAATCCCTTGTGCCGAGGACAAGGGCACTGTAAATCTCCTCTTCCTCTTCAAGGAAAGAGACCCGAGATAACCCAACAGAACTAAGGGGTATGCCTGACCTTAATCCTGCCCTTCTGTTAATATCTATTACCTCTACCCTGTTCCCTTTGAGACCAACCACAGCCTGACGCCTCCTGATGTCTTTGAGTCTTTTCCTGAAGACTGATTCCAGATTTAAGTCAACAATGAGTAGCTCCTCTTCAAACTGCCTTGCCATGCTCAGGAGCTCACCGGACTCATCAATAACCATACTTCCACCGTCAAAGACGAGCTCGTCCTGACCACCTACTGCATTTACATAGCATATAATTGCAGCATTATCCGATGCCCTTACAGAGAGCATCCTCTGCCTCTCGATTATCCTTCTTCTGTGATAGGGCGATGCATTTATATTTATAAGAACCTCCGCACCATAAAGGGCCTGGATCGTTGGTGGACCATCAGGATACCAGATATCCTCGCATATACTCACTCCAAAGACTATATCTCCCATCCTGTAAAGAGGGCATCTTGATCCTGTCTGGAAATATCTAAATTCGTCAAAGACACCATAATTGGGAAGATGGGTCTTGTGGTAGATATCAATAATCTCTCCATTATGGATTATCGCAGCAGCATTGTATATATCGTCACTTCTGTGGACAAATCCCACAATGGCAATGATATCCCCTGTCTGTGCCTTAACCTCATTAAGGGCATCCATATTATCTTTTATAAAGCTGGACTTAAGAAGAAGGTCCTCCGGCGGATAGCCTGTAATGGCAAGCTCAGGGAATGCCACAATATCTACACCCCTTTCCGTGGCATCCCTGATGGCATCGATAATCTTCCTTACATTTCCATCAAGGTCCCCAACAGTGGTGTTTATCTGTGCAAGGGCTACCCTCAGTCTCTTCATAAAGGTATTATACCAGATAAGTACCAAAAGGCCTCTTTATTTCACGGCCTTCAGGAGCCTAAGTAATCTCCTTTATCCTTCCTGAGCTCATCTGGAACCGCCTGCTGGCAATACCTGCAAGTTCCCTGTTGTGTGTAACGAGAATAAAGGTAATACCCCTCTCTTTATTAAACCTCTCAAAGAGTGCCATCACCTCCCTTTCAGTCTCCTCATCAAGATCACCTGTAGGCTCATCAGCAAGGACAAGTTCAGGATCATTTATAAATCCCCTTGCTATGGCAACTCGCCTCTGCTGACCCCCTGAGAGCTGGGATGGATAGGCATTAAATTTATCACCAAGGCCAACGAGGGAGAGTAACTCCCTTGCCCTTCCAAGAAGATCTCGTCTTTTATCCTTTGAGAATATTGTGGGAAGGATTACATTCTCCTGAGCAGTAAGTGTTGGTATAAGGCTTGAAAACTGGTATATAAAACTCACCTTCTTGTTGCGATATTCGGAAAGTTCATCATCATTGAGGGCCAATATATCTACTCCATCAATTATTATCTTCCCTGAATCAGGTTTCGTGAGACCTCCTATAAGGCTGAGGAGTGTTGTGTTTCCACTTCCTGAATGACCGACTATCGAGACGAATTCCCCCTTCCTGATTTCAAGACGCACATTATCAACAGCCCTGATCTCCTGAGAATCAATAAAGTATCTCTTTGTAAGTTCCCTTATGCTAATCATCATCTCCGTCCTCCATCCTTTTCCATACCAATTGGCGGCTCCGTCTGGAATTATTACTTCGCCATTAAGCAACTATTACTTCGCCATTAAGCAGGGGATGCAGAGGATCCTTCCATCCCTGAGCCTTGCCTTTGGTTCTGCCACCTTTTCTCCACAGAGTTCGCATCTTATACTCTTAAATATCCTCGCCTCCCCTGGAAGATCAATCTTTATCTTTTCTACCTTCATCAACTCATCATCAGAGACCTCAAGGATTGCCTTAAGCCTCCTTGCCTTCCTTGAATGGACAACCCTCAAAACTTCCTCTGAACGATCACCATTCATATACCTCTTCCATGCCTCCCTTTCCTCATCGCTCTCCTCAGGACCATTATAATCAATAGATATCCTCACACCCTCTCCTGAGGGCCTTCTGGCAATGGTATAGACCTGTTTTCCGTAATCCCTGAATAGGAGATTCCCCTTTCCAAAGGTGCATCCCAGTATAACCTGCAAGGCATCCACAGCACAGGAGTCATTCTCAACAATAGCAACTATCTCTTCATCCTTACTTAGTGGCAAAGTAAGATTTGAGCCTTCAATAAAACCAAGCTCCTTCATTGCCCTTAGGGCAACCCTGTAACCAAGGGCAAGACCCGGACAGCTATGTCCGTGAAATCTCACCACCTCATCATATATCTTCATTTTATCCTCTACTTTCTTATGAGACCACCTGTCTTTGTAGTAAGGAGCTCCATAATCCTCTGGTGAAGGTCTTCGATCTCTTCCTCTGTGAGTGTCCTATCCTTTGATCTGTAACGGATCCTCAGGCCAATGCTCTTCTTCCCCTCAGGTATATTCTTACCTTTAAAGTAATCAAAGACTGAAACGGACTCGATAAGCTCTGAGGGATATTCAAGAACAATCCTTCTGAGTCTTTCGGCCTCTAAGGAGGTATCTACTATTATGGCCAGATCCCTCTCGATGTAAGGAAATCTGGGAAGTGCCATGAATGTAGGCAGTGAACCCCTTTCATTTAGAAGTGTATCAAGATCAATCTCGAGGACTGCCACAGGTGAATCAGTCCTGATATCGAATCTATCACAGGTAGGGGGAGAGAGTATCCCTAAGTATCCGATCTTTTTATCTGATATATAGATATCTGCTGACTGATAGGGATGGAGAAAGGGCTCCTCACTGGCTTTGTAGAGATTAGAGTTAATCCTGAATTCGTGAAATAATCCATCCATTATCTCTCTCAATAGATAATAGGGATGAAGTTCATCCTTCCATAGAACGGGCCTCCTGTCTCTCCAGTAGATGACCCCAAGATGAAGTCTTTCGTCAGGAAGCTGACCACTCCTCTTAAAGAAGACCCTCGATATCTCAAAGAGCATCACATCCTTGATGCCATATCTGATATTTGTAATCAAATCTTCCAGAAGGGAGATGAGAAGGTTTGTCCTGAGGAATGCCTCCTCCTTTCTCAAGGGATTTCTGATCTCTACAGCCTCAAGCCTCCTGTCTCCCTCAAGTATCCCAAGCCTCTTCAGTTTCTCTATATCCATAAAACTGAAGTTTATCGCCTCAGAAAATCCCCTTGCCCTGAGGATAGACTTTATTAATTCCAAGTCTCTGAGCACCCTCATCCCTTTTCCCATATCCATGGCAGAGACCATGGCCACCCTTGGCATCTCAAGGGGTATCTTTTCGTATCCCCTGATCCTTGCGATCTCCTCTATGAGGTCAATCTCAGCTTTTATGTCAGGTCTTCTTGAAAGGGTCTTTACAATAAAGATACCATCCTCCTTTCTAAAAGGAAATCCCAGGAGATTCAGTATCTCGGCAATCTCATCCTCCTTCACCTCACCAATAATCCTCTTTACCCTCTCGGATCTGAGTCTTATCTCTGATTCCACAAATCTTGAAGGATATTCATCAATCACCTCCACAAGCTCTCCACCACATATCTCAAGGATGAGCTCTGTTGCTATATCAGCACAGTAGGCCAGTCCTTCGATGTCTGTGCCCCTCTCAAATCTATAGGATGCCTCTGTCCTCAGTCCCAGCCTCTTGGAACTCCTTCTTATAGAGGAAGGCAGAAAATGGGCTGCCTCCAGTAAGATGTCCGTAGTATCAGGTCTTACCTCTGTCTCCATTCCTCCCATAATCCCTGCAATTGCCACAGGCCTTTCACCATCCCATATAAGGAGGGTATCTTCAGGAACCTCCCTCTCCACACCATCAAGGGTCTTTATCCTCTGGTTCTTACCAGCAGTAGCTACCCTTATTATCCTCCCTCTTAATGTATTTAGGTCAAAGGCGTGAAGGGGATGACCGTAACCGAGCATTACATAATTGGTAATATCCACAACATTATTTATTGATCTCAAACCACACTGCTCAAGCCTTCTCCTCAACCACTGAGGAGATTCACCTACCCTGAGATCCTTTATTATCCTTGCCGTATATCTTCCTGAAAGCTGTGGATCGTCAATGATTATCCTGAATGAGGGATTCCTGACTATTACCTCGCCACTGAGTGATGGTCTGATTCCCCTCTTTATAGAGGGTAATCTGAACTCCCTTCTAAAGCCGATGGCAATCTCCCTGGAGATACCTGCTACAGAGAGACAATCAGGTCTGTTGGGGGTAATGCTTACATCAAAGATAACATCTCCATCCAGATTCTCGATGGACTCAACCTCAAGTCCGAGCATTGTGAGGCGGTCTGAAATCTCTTCTGGCCTTTCATCTATATGGACAAACTCCTTTATCCAGCTCAGTGGAACCCTCATCAGAACTGCTCCAGAAAGAGGAGATTGTTTTCATAAAAGAGCCTTATATCATCTATCCTGTATCTGAGCATTGTTATCCTCTCAACACCGAGTCCAAAGGCAAAACCTGTGTATCTTTCGGTATCGTATCCCACAGCCCTGAAGACCTCTGGATGAACCATCCCAGCCCCGAGTATCTCAATCCATCCAGAGTTCTTACAGACCCTGCAGCCCTTCTGGGCACAGAAGAGACATCCTATATCCACCTCAGCCGAAGGCTCTGTAAAAGGGAAATAACTGGGCCTGAATCTCACAGCTGTTTCAGGCCCGAAGAGCCTCCGGAGAAATTCTACAAGTACAGCCTTCAGGTTTGTCATGGATATATCCTCTCCCACCATGAGACCCTCTACCTGATGGAACATAGGGCTATGGGTTACATCGGCATCGCACCTGTAGACCTTTCCAGGGGCAATCATCCTTATGGGAGGTCTCTTCCTCTCCATCACCCTTATCTGCACAGGTGAGGTATGGGTCCTTAATAAGATCTCATCCGTTATATAAAATGTGTCCTGCATATCCCTTGCGGGATGATCCTTGGGGATATTCAGTGCCTCAAAATTATATCTGTCAAACTCAACCTCAGGACCCTCCTCAACAGAAAATCCCATGGAGACGAAGATATCAATGATCTCTCTTAGGGTTCTGGATAAAGGATGCTCTGAACCGAATCTCTGAAGCCTTCCTGGAAGGGATATGTCAATCTCCTGAGAAGAAAGCCTTCTTTGATATTCCTTTTGCTGAAGCTCCCTTTCCTTTTCTAACAGCCTCTTTTCTATATACTCCTTCAGTTCATTAATCCTCTTCCCAGCAGAAGGCCTTTCCTCCTTGGGGAGGGACTGAAGGGATTTCAGTGCCTCTGAGATTATACCTTTCTTTCCAAGATATCGAGCCTTTAAAAGCGTGAGGCCCTCCCTCACTGTTACCTCGCCACTAAGTTCAGAAAGGGCCTCAATCTCTTTTTCAAATCTCTCTTTTAGTTCTGAAGGTTCTAACATCGTCACTTCGCCATCAACATTACCTCGCCACCAATTGAGCCCTTGCTGTCTCGACAAGTTTGCTAAAGGCTACCGGGTCATTAACAGCCATATCTGCAAGGACCTTTCTGTTCAACTCGATCTTAGCCTTTTTAAGACCCTCAATCAATTTACTGTAGGTAATACCCTGGGCCCTTGCAGCAGCATTTATTCTTACAATCCAGAGGGCCCTCATCTCCCTCTTCTTTGCCCTTCTGTCTCTGTAGGCATATTTAAGGGCCTTCTCAACAGCCCCTGCAGCTATCTCGTAGCACCTGCTTCTTACATTGTAATAACCCTTAGCAAGTTTGAGTATCTTCTTATGCCTCCTTCTTGTCTTGAATCCACCTTTCGCCCTTGGCATTCTCTTCCTCCTTTAAAGATAGGGTAATAACCTCTTTATATTCCTGTAATCACTCTCCGATACAAGGGTGGCCTCTCTAAGCCTTCTCGTCCTCCTTGAGGATTTTCCTGTGAGGAGATGTCTCCTGTTTG
>CAMTWD010000127.1:0-6032 GCA_947085365.1 uncultured Nitrospirota bacterium
AAAGGAAGGAAATATATTGAAAAAGGCAGAGGAATTCATCCAGATATTCAAGAAGGGAGAGGAGTTTACAAAAGAGCTTCTCAGGGAGAATGAGAGGCTGAGATACAGGATTGCCCAGCTTGAGGAGGCCCTTGCCAGAAGCGGTGATGAGGCGAGGATAAGACTCTATGAAGAGAGGATTGCTGCCCTTGAGGATGAGCTGAATTCCCTGAAGGAGAGATATGCAAAGGTTGAGGCAGAGAACAGGGATTTTGCAGAGAAATATCTTGAGGTGGAGCAGGAGAATAACAACCTGGCAAACCTCTATGTGGCAAGTTATCAGCTTCACTCCACACTGGACTTTGATGAGGTCCTGAAGATAGTCATAGAGATTATTATAAACCTCATAGGTGCTGAGAGATTTGCCATATTTTTAATAAATGAGAAGACTAACGAGATAGAGCCTGTGGCAGCAGAAGGGCTGAGCCTCTATGAACTTCCAAGGGTTATGATTGGAGAGGGTATAATCGGGAAGGTGGCAAAGGAGGGAGAGGGTTATTTTGCCCCTGAGACTGCCCTCCAGGAGGGGTTTGATCTATCAAGACCTATTGTATGTATCCCGCTGAAGATAAAGGAACATGTCATAGGGATAATAGTCATCTATTCCCTTCTTGTTCAGAAAAAGAGATTTACAAACATTGATTACGAGTTATTCAACCTCCTTGCTGGTCATGCAGCAACAGCCATATTCTCTTCAAAACTATATACCCAATCAGAAAGAAGACTCACAACGATACAGAGTTTTCTGGAACTCTTAAGGGAAAGGCCGAGGAGGTAAGTCTATGCCCACCATACTTGTTGTGGAGGATTCACCAACTATGAGGCAGTTGATAGGTTTTGCCATGAAGAGGATTCAGAACTCAAAGGTTATAGAGGCTACTGATGGAGTGGATGCCCTTAAGAAACTCTCTCAAGAAAAGGTTGATATCATCCTTGCTGACATAAATATGCCTGTGATGGATGGTCTGAAGCTTCTGAGTCTCTTGAGGAGCAACCCCTCTTATAAGGAGATACCAGTTATTATCATAACAACAGAGGGTGCAGAAGAGGACAGGAGAAAGGCCCTTTCCATAGGTGCTAATGCCTATCTTACGAAACCGATCCAGACCCAGGAATTGATAAAACTTGTTAATGAGTTTCTTAAATGATAGGGACGAAGTCGGCAACTGCCAAGGCAAAGATACTCCTTGTGGAAGACGATAGGGTTCAGGCCCAGTTCATCAGGGACTTCCTTGAGAGAAAGGGCTATGATGTTGTATGGGCTGAAGATGGTGCTTCTGCCATTAAGATGGCAAAGACCCTTCCCATCGATCTCATACTCCTTGACCTTATCTTACCTGATATAAGTGGTCATGAGGTCTGCCGGTGGCTCAGGCTAAACAAGGATACAAAGGGGATCCCCATCATAATGCTTACTGTAAGGACAGATATCAGTGATAAGGTGGCAGGACTTGAGGCTGGTGCTGATGACTATCTTCCGAAGCCTTTTGACGAGGCTGAGCTGAATGCAAGGATCTATGCATCCCTGAGGACGAAGGCACTTCAGGATGAACTAAAGGAGCGAAACAAACAGCTTGAAGATCTGCTTCATAAGCTTGAGGTTATGGCAATAACAGACTACCTTACGGAGGTATACAATAGAAGGCACTTTGAGGAGATATTAAGGAGGGAGTTTAGGAGGGCTGTAAGGTATAATCTTCACCTCTCCTGCCTTATGTGTGACATAGATCATTTTAAGAGGATAAATGATACCTATGGACATGCAGCTGGAGATACAGTCCTTAAGGAGATTGCAAGGATCATAACATCCAATCTCAGGGAAATAGATGTTATTGGAAGATGGGGAGGGGAGGAATTCGCCGTCCTTCTGATCCAGGCAAAGAAAGAGGATGCTAAGAAGGTGGGCGAGAGGATTATTAAGGCTGTATCAGGATATAGGTTCCAGGATATCCCTGAGAAGGAGAGGATCACTATAAGCATAGGAGTTGCCTCTGTGCCAGAGGATCCAGATATTGATAACTGGGAAAGGCTTATAAAGGTTGCTGATGAGGCCCTTTACAAGGCAAAGAGAGATGGTAGAAACCGGATTGAACTCTATGAACCCCTCAATACCTAAGGATGAGGAAGATTTACCCAGTCTCGTAGAGGGCCCTGAGCTGTCCACAGGCAGCCATGATCTCCTGACCTTTTGATTTCCTTATAGTAGCTGTTATACCTGATTCTGTAAGAACCTTCTGAAATTCCAGTATCCTTTCATCAGGAGGCCTTTCAAAGGGCAGTGTCTTGACAGGATTAAAGGGAATCAGATTCACCTTTGAGGGGATTGGTCTTACAAGTCTCACGAGCCTCCTTGCATCCTCTGCGGAGTCATTTACATCCTTCAGGAGGACATATTCAAAGGTGATCCTCCTCCTTGGAGGAAGGTGGATTCTTTTTAAGACATCAAAAAGTCTCTTTAAGGGATAGACCCTGTTAACAGGCATTAGAGATGATCTCAAGCTCTCTGTGGTCGCATTCAGAGAGATTGCAAGATTGGGTGGATTAGAAGGAAAGGCCTTAAAAAGGGCTTCAATCTTTTCAGGGATCCCGCAGGTGGAGACAGTGATCCTCCTTGCAGAGATATGCATGAATCCCATGAGTCTTTTCAATGCCTCTACGGTATTGTCAAGATTCAGCAATGGTTCACCCATCCCCATAAAGACTATATTCGTTATACCTGGATAGAACCTCTTTACCGAGATCACCTGGTCAACTATTTCGTAACCCTTGAGGTTCCTTCTCAGACCCATCCTGCCTGTGAGACAGAATCCACATCCCATGGGACAACCTACCTGAGAGGATATACAGAGGGTGAGTCGCCTCTCATCAGGTATGAGAACACTCTCTATGGATTCATTATCTTCCAGCCTGAAGAGGTATTTCTCCGTGCCATCAGAGGAGGTCTCCCTTTTTACCAATTCCAGGTTACTTATAAAGGCAATCTCCTTAAGCCTCTTTCTTAAATCCTTGCTGAATTCAGTGATCTCCTCTATATCCCTTGCGAGCCTTTTGTATATCCAGTGTATGAGCTGTCTTGCCCTGAAGGAGGGAAGCCCGAGGGATTTGACGAAGGATTGAATCTCTCTTTCCGTCAATGCCTTCAGATTTGTCATTCAAGTTGGGCTTTAATTATGTCCCCATCTGCCAGGACTTGAGATACCTTTTTTGTTCTGAGGTGAGCCTGTCAATCTTTACGCCCATTGCCTTTAATTTCAATTCAGCAACCCTTCTGTCAATCTCCTCAGGAACCCTGTAAACTGATGGCTTCAGCCTTCCCCGATTCCTGGCGAGATATTCTACTGATAGGGCCTGATTGGCAAAGCTCATATCCATTACTGATGAGGGATGTCCTTCTGCTGCTGCAAGGTTTATGAGCCTTCCTTCACCCAGGAGATAGATCCTCCTGCCATCTTTCAGTTTGAACTCCTCCACAAATTCCCTGATAATCCTTCTCCTGACAGATAGTCTCTTCAGGGCAGGGATATCTATCTCCACATTAAAGTGTCCTGAGTTTGCCACTATTGCCCCATCCTTCATAAGCCTGAAACATCTTTCTGATATCACATTTATATCTCCTGTAACGGTGACGA
Source organism: uncultured Nitrospirota bacterium (assembly GCA_947085365.1). Classification (GTDB taxonomy): domain Bacteria; phylum Nitrospirota; class Thermodesulfovibrionia; order Thermodesulfovibrionales; family CALJEL01; genus CALJEL01. The sequence goes on from CAMTWD010000127.1 coordinate 3,669, forward strand.
AGATATCCCCAATCCTTGATGCCTCTTCAATTGGCATCACCTCAAATCCATCCATTATTGCTTCAAGGGCCTTCAGGGGATCCACCTCTGTAATGATGACCCTTGCTCCCATACCCCTTGCCCTCATGGCAACCCCTTTGCCACACCACCCATAACCACAGACAACAAAGGTGGATCCAGCGATAAGTCTGTTTGTTGCCCTGAGTATTCCGTCTATGGTGCTCTGGCCTGTTCCGTAACGGTTATCAAAGAGGTGCTTTGTGTAGGCATCGTTTACAGCTATTATGGGATAACCGAGTCTTCCCTCCTCTGCCATGGCCCTGAGCCTTATGACACCTGTTGTGGTCTCTTCTGTCCCTCCGATGATATCCTTCAGGAGGTGTCTTGCCTCTTTGTGGATCGTGCTCACAAGGTCGGCTCCATCGTCAAGGGTGATAAGGGGCTTAAGGGAGAGTGCCTGTTTTATATGTCTGTAGTAGGTCTTTTTATCCTCACCCTTGATTGCGAAGACGGGAATTTTGAGATATTTCACAAGGGCTGCTGCCACATCATCCTGAGTGCTTAAGGGATTTGATGCACAGAGACTCAGTTCTGCTCCACCTGCCTTCAGCGTATCCATGAGGGCTGCTGTCTCTGTTGTGACATGAAGACAGGCCGAGATCCTCAGGCCCCGGAGGGGTTTTTCCTTTTTGAATTCCTCCTTAATGCTCCGGAGGACTGGCATCTCCATAAAGGCCCATTCAATCCTCCGCATACCCTTTTGGGCAAGTCCAATCTCTTTGATATCAGCCTTCATAAATTCTCTTTTTTAACCTTTCTTGAGAACCTCTGCCATGTCGGTTTTTTCCCATGTAAAGGCCTCATCATTTCTGCCGAAATGGCCGTATACTGCCGTCTTTTTATAAATTGGCCTTCTCAGGTTGAGTTTTTCTATAATACCCTTTGGGGTCATATCAAAGTGTTTTCTTATCAGTTGTATAATCTCTGCTGGTGGTATCTTTCCTGTGCCGAAGGTATTTACATGGATAGATACAGGTTCGGGTATCCCGATGGCATAGGCTATCTGTATCTCTATCCTGTCAGCAATGCCTGCTGCAACGATATTCTTTGCAATATATCTTGCCATATAACTTCCTGAGCGATCCACCTTTGTGGGATCCTTTCCAGAAAAACATCCTCCTCCATGATGGCCAACTCCTCCGTAGGTGTCAACGATGATCTTCCTGCCCGTGAGGCCTGTGTCAGCCATAGGACCACCAATTACAAATCTTCCTGTTGGATTTATATAGTACTTTACATTCTCTTCATCCAGGAGTTGTGGTGGGATCACTGGTTTAATAACCTTCTCTATAATATCCTCCCTTAACTCTTTCAATGTAATATCAGGGCTGTGCTGAGCAGATATCACGATGGTATCAACCCTCACAGGCACTCCATCCTCGTATTCAATTGTGACCTGGGTCTTTCCATCGGGTCTCAGATAACTGAGTATGTCCTTTTTTCTTACCTCAGCGAGCCTCATGGCAAGTTTATGGGCAAGCATTATGGGCATGGGCATGAGCTCAGGTGTCTCATTACAGGCATAACCGAACATGAGACCCTGATCTCCCGCACCACCAATATCCACACCCATTGCTATGTCTGATGATTGTTCGTGTATGGAGGTTATCACCGCACAGGTCTCATAGTCAAATCCATATTTTGCCTTTGTATATCCTATCTCCTTTACCGTCTCTCTTACGATGTCAGGTATGTTGGCATACCCAGTGGTGGTGATCTCCCCTGCCACAAAGGCAAGGCCCGTTGTTACGAGTGTCTCGCAGGCAACCCTTGCGTAGGGGTCCTGTTCAAGGAGTGCATCCAGCACAGCATCAGATATCTGGTCTGCGATCTTGTCTGGATGCCCTTCCGTTACTGATTCAGAAGTAAAAAAGAAATTACCCTTCATCTCACACCTCCTTACTGTTACTTCGCCACCCTACTGTTACCTCGCCACTAAGTGTGGTTTTGAAAATATATTATAAACATGACAAGGTTAAAAATGCCAGTTCCTGTTACTTTGCCTGAAATAGAGATAGAAATTCCCCAATAGTCCCCTCCCCTCGTTATTCCCCCTCACCCTCCCCCTCTCCCCAAAAACAGGCTTAAGGCTGAAGACGATAGGCGATAAACAGGCTGAAGGCGATAGGCAATAATTAGGCTGAAGGCAATAGGCTGAAGTTAAAAGACAAAAAAAGAAATAATTCTTTATTCTTTCTTCAGCCTTCAGCCTTAAGCCTAACGCCTATCTTCAGCCTTCAGCCTAAAGCCTTAAGCCTAACTTTGGGGCAGCGGTAGGGAATAGAGAATAGGGGGTGAGAGGAT
>CAMTWD010000128.1:0-2908 GCA_947085365.1 uncultured Nitrospirota bacterium
CAAGCTCAAGCCTCGGATCCTCTTCAAGATCCTCTTGGGCCTCATCCCTCGGCAAGAGCATCCTCGATTTTATATAGATCAAGGTGGCAGCCATAACAAGAAATTCAGAGGCTATATCAATATTGAGCTCCTTCATAAGGTCAAGATATTCAAGATACTGTCTTGTGATAAGGGCGATGGGGATATCATAGATATCAATCTTATTCTCTTTTATAAGATGCAGAAGGAGATCCAGTGGCCCCTCAAATACAGGGATCTTCACACTGTAGGTCTCCAGACTGATCTCTCCAGGCATAATTACCTTCTAAACCATTATCCCTGTCTCTTTAAGCCAGAGAAGTCTCGAATTATTTATAAGGGGAGAATTCAGGGATTCAATAAACCTCCTTGCATCAATCTCAAAGGCCTCTATCTTCTTAAAGTCTGAGGCCTTTATCTTTGTCGGTAACTTCACAAGCCTCTTTGCATCTCTCTCCTTTGGGAGTCTCAGATTCACCTTCATCACCTTCGAAAGGTCTTTCAATATCTCTCTATGAGAAGGCACCCCTTCAGGTGCCTGAGAGACACCCCTCACCTTCTTAAACCTGCCAAGATAATCCACTATCGTGCCATCGGTCTCAAGAAAGGTTGCTGCTGGAAGAACCACATCAGCCTTCTCAGCAAGGTCTGTCCTGTAGCTTCCCTGATATATAAGAAAATCTACATCAGGTCTGACATTTAAAGGAACCTCCCCTATTACATAGAGAAGCCTGAGTCCTCCCTTTGCCATATCCTTTATGCCCTTGCCTGCGGGCAGAAGACCCATAAGAAGCACTCCCTTTGCATTTGCCTCAAGGGGAATTGAGACGGCACTACCCTTTATAAGGGTGAGATTCCTTGAGGCATTGTAAAGGGATGGTGAAGAGAATATCACAACTGAGCCCGATGCCTCTATAAGGTCAGCTGCCTTGGAGACTGCCTCTGATGGAGCTGGGGCATCCTTGAGAAGGGAGAGAAGTGCCCTCTCTTTTGTCAGCCCTTTATCAATAAGTGCCTTTGCAATGGCCTTGAGTGCCTCCACCTCATTGCCGGTGATCTTTACTGTAGCTATCTCTGAAAGGGGGATATCCTCTGAATTTATCACAATGAGTTTTGCACCCCCTGAGACCTTCTTCCTTATTATGGCATCTATTGATGCCAGTGCCCTTGTCCACTGGCTCGGTGCCAGCCCGACAGTAATTATCAGGTCAGCACCCTCTATATCTGCCCTTAGGGATAGGAGGGAATCCCTGTCTCCATAGAGGCTTACGGTGGTATCGATATTCTTTGTCTTTATCACCTTTCCAGCAAACTCCTTTATGGCAAGGGCATCCTCATTGAGGATTGAACCTGTTGTGATAAATCCTATGTCTTTGCCAGCCCCTTTTAATAGCCCTGCCACATGAGAAAGGGCCTCATCCCATGAAACCTCTCTCAATTCACCATCTATCCTAAGCATAGGAGTCCTTATCCTTCCATGGGACTGAAGGGCATCATAACTGAATCTTCCATAGGCACAGATATAACACTCCATCGATCCCTCAGGGGCTCCAGCATTTATCTTCACAATGGTTCCATCCATCCTACTGACCCTGATATCACAGGCACCACCACAGAGAAGACAGACTGAATCAGTCCTCTCATAATCCCATTCCCTTCCCTTACGCCATCTATCCGCCTCAAGAATAGCATTCACCGGACAGACATCTATACAGCTACCACAGAAGGTGCATCCTGATTCCTGAAGGGGCTTATCAGCAGCAGTAGTAACCTTTGAGCCAACACCCCTTCCCATAAATCCAAGGACATTTGTCCCCTGGGCCTTGCAGATTCTCACACATCTCCCACAGAGGATGCAATAATCAGGATCCCTCTTTATAAAAGGATTTCCTTCATCAGGTGAAAAACCAAATCTCTTCCTCGTAAAGGAAGACTCCTTTATCTCAAAGGAGTAGGCATAATCCTGAAGCCTGCAGCCACCAGCCTTTGTGCAGGTCATGCAATCAAGGGGGTGCATCGAGACAATGAGGTCTATCACGAATTTCCTTATCTCCCTTATCTCATCCGTCTCTGTCCTGACAACCATCCCCTCCTTCACCTTTGTGGTGCAGGCAATAACAGGGCCTTTCATCCCCTCTATCTCCACAAGACAGAGCCTGCAGGCACCGATCCCCTTCATCCCCTTCAGGTAGCAGAGATTAGGGATATGGATACCTGCGAGCTCTGCTGCATCAATAAGATTTATCCCCTCAGGAATCTTAACGGATTTGCCATTAATTGTAATATTTACAAGATCTGCCATATATACCTCCAAGGGTCAATTGTCTTTATCTCCCAGATTTTACAGCCTCAAAGGCCATCTTACTCTCAAGGAGGATTGCACCTACAGGACATACCTTTATGCATTCACCACATTTTGTGCAGCGCCTCTGTCTGATCTCAAAGGGTAGATATCCTGTCCTGAAAGGCTTTCTCTCCTCACCAAGGATTGCATTAAACCTGCAGACCTTCTTACATTCACCACATATTATGCATCTCTCAGGTATTATCCTGTAGATTATCAATCCAGGACATTCAAAATCTGGACATTCTCCTTTTACATGACTGAGGAATTCCCCTGAGCCAATCCATTCAAGGACGAACCTTGCAGTATTCTTACCCTTCAGGCACATAGAGGCTATGAGCATATAGTTCATTATCCTCTTTAAAGCAGAAAGGTCCTCCTCATTGCCACGACCCTCAACAAGGTTCTCAAGCCTTATCCTTGCCTCGTAGGTCCCCATCTCGCAGGGAAAACATCTGCCACACATAGGACCATTGAGAAACCCTGTAATATAAAAGAGAGACCTCTGGACAGGACATCTTCTTGAGGCCTCTGCCTCCTTCTTTA